>DAIRVF010000038.1:0-9842 GCA_036802965.1 Zestosphaera sp. | reverse complement strand
GGATTAAGGGTATTAAGCAGTTCTCACACACGTACCTCCTGTAAGCTAAAGGCTTCCTCGCCCTGGCTTTGCGGAGGAGTTTAAGCCCTGTCTCTATCTCTTTCCTCGCTACCTCTACCAAGCCTTGCTTAATCATCTTGACTGAGGTATCGTAAAGTATCTTAGCTCTCTGTATGGCCAAGTCTTTAATTAAGGAGCGTCCCCCCACTTAAATCACCGATGGCTCATGTCATGTTATCCTCTCCTGACGTTATTTTATGGTTTACGAATCCTTATTAACTTAAATACCATTATGTTCTAACGGTGGTATGTTGGAGTTAAGGGAGTTTAGTTCTAAGATTTCGGACTTGATTACGTCGGCTTCTAAGAGCGTTGTCACGGTCTTCACCATCGTGCCAAGCATAGACATATTCTTTAGGTATAGGGAGGTTAGGGGTGCTGGGTCAGGGTTCTTCGTGAAGCCCGGCTTAATAGTCACTAACGCTCACGTAGTCATGAACGCTAGGGAGGTCGTGGTTTTAGTTCCTAGGTATGGGAAGGAGAGGGCTAGAGTGCTTGTCGTCGACCCCTACAGGGATTTGGCTTTACTCAGGGTTGGTTTGAGGGATACTGAGCCCCTGCCTTTAGGTGATTCAGATAAGCTTAAGGTAGGTGATTTAGTCTTCGCGATCGGCTCCCCCCTAGGTCTGCCCGGCCCCTCAGTCTCTATGGGTGTTGTGAGTGCCTTAGGGAGAACTATAGCGGGGGAGAACATCGTGTTGGAGGACTTGGTTCAGACCGACGCTGCAATAAACCCTGGTAACAGTGGCGGACCCTTAATAAACGTTGACGGCGAGGCTGTCGGGGTCGCCACAGCCATAATACCTTACGCTCAGGGAATAGGCTTCGCGATACCGATAAACACCGTTAAGAGGTTTATCCAGATGATTGAGGAATTCGGCGCGGTTGTTAGGGCTTGGCTAGGTGTTTACGTAACCCCGTTAACGGAGGAGGCCGTCAAGCTCTACGAACTACCCGTCAGCGAGGGCGTCGTGATAGTTAATATAGTTCCCGGCTCCCCGGCAGACAAGCACGGGCTAGCGATAGGCGACATAATAGTTGAAGCAAATAACAAGCCTGTGAGGAAAGTGAGTGATTTGAGGGCTGCAGTGGAGGAGAGCATAGGTTCCGAATGTGTTAATCTTAGGATCTTCAGAGGTCATAAAATGATAAGCAAGTGTGTGCCACCTGTCGTGGAGAGGGTTTACTGACCCATCATAACACGGATCTTCACAGACGTGTGAAAGCTTTAAATAATCCTGAGAAAATTTATTATTGGGCCGCCGTAGCTCAGCCCGGGAGAGCACCCGGCTGAAGGCTTCTCGGAGACCGGGGTGTCCGGGGTTCAAATCCCCGCGGCGGCATAAAACTCACAGGATTATCTTGAGTAGCTCCTCGCAGGCGTGGATAATTATTGAAGCGACTGCCCAAGTATCTAGTGGTTTGTGGTATATGGAGTATGTGCTCACCGCGTTGGCGATTACCTCATTGGAGAATTCCCCGTGCGGGAAGCCCCCTATGACTATCGGCAATCCCTTCTCAAGAGCCTCCCTGCAGACGTTCTTAGGGCTTGCGATCACCCCCTTCTCGTCTAGTAGTATTAGGCCTGGAACACCTAGCTTCCTGAGTAGGCTCGTCACGGTTGAGGGGTATAGCTTGAGGAGAGGTTTCTTAGCTCCCGGCGGTACCGAGCCCTCCTTAAATAACTGCTCCATCAAGCCGACAAACCTGTTGTAGTTTCTTGGTATGCGTGTCTTAGGGTCTACCTCTATGACGTAATCCCCGTAAGTATGTATGATGACCTGGAGCTTGCCCTCTATGTTCAGCGGTGAGGACAGCATCTCAAGCAGTGTTACGTGCACTATGTCAGGTCTACCCCTCTTCGAGGAGTCCGGGAGGTCCTTCATCGCGTGGTAATGTATTGACTTATCTAGGAGAATCTCAGTAGGTTTCTTATTCCTGAGTCTGGCACTCTTAACTACTGCGGCATGGTCGCAGATCTCTCTCGGAACTAACTCTAGCGATGCCTCAGCGATTACTACCCTAACTAAACTCATGAGCGCGCCCGGAATTAACTAGGCGTGAATTGCTTAAATAAGTGTGTTACAACTGAAAGCCTCGCTCTTCAGGGCAGGGAGGAGGTCAGAGGTCTAGCACTGTGCTCACGTACCAGCAATCGCCTTCCTTAACTATCTTCATTAGTGAGTAGGTGGCTGCCTTAACCTCGTTCCTGACTTCGTGTTTTTCCGGGTTTACCTCCTCTCCGCAGGCCTCGCCTAAGAACCTGAGTGGTTTACTCAGTTCTGAAGGATCCCTCACCCTCCTATCGAACACTATCTTGAATTGGGTGAAGGCTAGTCTCTCAACGTTATATATTATAAGTAGGTCCTCTAACCACCTGTAGAGCGCGTTGTACGCGTCTATACCGCTATCAACTACTAGTTTCCTTGTTCTGCACTCGACTTTAGATGTGTTCAGCATTGTCTCGAATAGTGCCTTACCCGCGTACTCGAAAGCCTCCTCAAGAGTTTTTCCTGATGCCTCGAAGTACGCGTCCGCCGTGTGCTCCAGGAACTTATAGCCTCCGCAAGAGGTTCCCCCCACACCACACCCCCATCTATGAAGTTTCCGTCAATAATAAGAGTATGTGGGCTTCAGCGGACGGTCTTGTTAAGATTTATATTGTGGCTCTGTTTTCTATTATTTGGCGGCGGTCGTCTAGCCTGGTCTAGGACGCCGGCCTTCCAAGGCATCCGTAGAACGCCGGAGATCCCGGGTTCGAATCCCGGCCGCCGCACCAAGTTCCGAGTTTTTCGAGCTTCTTTCAGGTATCAGGTATGATAAAGCTTAATAAAACCCAACACTTAATTTGTTAGGAGGTGGAGTGCTAGCGTGGTGAACGTTAAGGAAGTACCTGCAAGCATGTTTATTGAGGAGTTAGCTAAGTATTTGAAGGAGAACGTGAAGTCTGTGAGGCCTCCTGAGTGGGCTTTGTTCGTTAAGACAGGCCCTCATAAGGAGAGGGTGCCTGATAATACTGATTGGTGGTATTTGAGGGCTGCCAGTGTTTTGAGGAAGCTCTACGTGAGTGGGGAGCCTGTTGGTGTGGGCACTCTCAGGAATGTTTACGGCGGACTTAAGAGGAGGGGGTCTGCACCCCCTCACTTTAGGAGGAGCGGGAGCTCCATAATCAGGCACGTTCTCCATCAGCTGGAGGCTGCCGGGCTAGTCGTGAAGGTTGGTAGGAGGGGGAGGACCTTATCCCCCTCTGGGAAGTCTTTGATGGACTCCATAGCTAGCGAGGTCTTCAAGAAGTTGGTGGAGTCTAGGCCTGAATTAAGTAAGTATGGGTGATTGCATGGCGGGTGAGGAGTACTACGACGCCGAGTTAGAGGAGATTAAGAGGAGGCAGATGGAGGCTTTACTCAGGAAGCAGGAGGAGGCTAGGAGGAGGGAGGAGGAAGCAGCTAGGGAGGCACAGAGGCAGGAAATACTGCGTAGGGTTATGACTCCCGAAGCAAGGGCTAGGCTAGCTAACGTGAAGTTAGTTAAGCCTGAGCTGGCTAGAGCTGTCGAAGACTACATAATAAACTTAGCTCTCTCAGGGCAGTTAAAGGAACTCATTGACGAGGACTTGTTGAAGGAAATTCTTTACACCGTAGACATGAGGACTAGGCGTGAGTATAAGATCACGTTTAAGGAGAAGAGGTGATGGTGGTGGCTAGAGCTAAGCACGTGGCTAGGAAGTTACGTTTAGCTAGTGAGGCCAAGAGTAACCGCGCAATACCTATATGGGTCGTCGTGAAGACTTTAAGGAAGGTTGCGTGGAGACCTAGGTTAAGGCATTGGAGGAGAAGTAAGTTGAAGAACGTGTGAGGTGTGTGGGTTGGTTGAGGGAACTATATACGTGGTAAGTCTTAACAGGCTTAAGTGGACTGGCTTGACTAGAAGGAATTTCAGGGCTTTAAGATATGTCCGCGAGTTCATTAAGAGGCATACTAAGGCTGAGAAGGTGATTCTAGACGCCTCGATTAACGAGTTTATTCTCTCAAGGAGTTCTGAGAACCTGCCCGCGAGGATCGCTGTCTGCGTGACTAAGATAGATGATGAGGGTAAGGTCGTTAAGGCCTCACTAGCTGTTCAGGTAGTTGAGCGGGGAGCTACTGGGGAGAGCAAGTAGTTCGCGAGGTTATTTCATGCCTCTAGAGAAGCTTAGGGTTTTCGGCAATCCTAACATAGGGGTCTACATATTCACCAACAATAACGTGACGTTGGTTCCGGAGGGTGTTGAGGGTAGTGTTAAGAAGGTTTTGAGGGAGGTTTTAGGCACGGACGTCGTGGAGGCTAGGGTAGCTGACTCAACGTTATTGGGTGTGTTCGTGGCGGGCAACGATAAGGCAGTGTTGTTGCCGAAGACCGCTAAGGAGGAGGAGTTAGATAAGTTGAGGAGTGCCGGGATCCCAGCTAAGATAGTTCAAACAACCTTCACCGCGTTAGGTAACGTCATACTAGCCAATAATAAGTTCGCGTTGCTTCATCCTGAGTTAAGCGATAGTGAGGCTGAGTTAATAAGGAGTGAGTTAGGTGTTCCCTCTGTTAGGAAGGGTGCTCTAGCTAAGATACCTACGGTCGGCTCACTAGGCGTCCTCAACGACTTCAGCGGGGTTTTCCACCCGGATTTAAGTAGTGCAGAGCTGAAGTATGTTGAATCGTTGTTTGGTGTGAGGGTCGGTACGGCCACGGTGAATTTCGGCGTCGGGTTCGTTAAGGTGGGTTTAGTAGCTAATAATAATGGGGCAGTAGTGGGTGAGCTCACTACAGGTCCTGAGATAATGAGGATTATGGAGATCCTCAACTTCTCCAGGGCTTGAGTATTCCTACGTCCTGAACGTCTTGTGGGATCGTTTTTATAAGCTTCATCAGCATTAATGTATGGTGTGTGCCGTGAGTAGTGAGGTCAAGACTTTCAGGATTGAGGGTCTCGCCCTCTTCAGTCCTGACAGGGTTAGGTTTTGGCAGAAGTTCTCTCTAGAGGTTAGGGCTCTTACTAGGGAGGAGGCTTTAGAGAAGGTTTATTCTTTGATGGGCAGTAAGCATAAGCTGAAGAGGAAGCACATAAAGATACTTAACGTTGTCGAGATAAGTCCTGAGGAGGCTAGGAAGAAGTTTGTTAGGGAGCTAGCCAGACTTGAGGGTTGGTCTAGTTGAGTTTGGATAAGGGTTCTGAGAAGCGGGTTGTGAGTTTCGAGGCTCTCCTAGCTCAGTTGGGTGAGTTGAGGAAGTATATTGACGCGTTACAGAACCAGCTTAATCAGGTTCAGGAGGAATTAAACGAGATTAGGTCTAGCATCAACGCCTTAACAGAGTTTAAGGGTGAGGGCGTTACCGAGTTCCTAGCTCCTGCTGATAGAAGGGGTTACGTCTTGATTAAGGCCTCTCCACATCATGTTGACAGGGTCATAACGCACGTTGGTTTAGAGTATTACGCTGAGCTCTCCCTAGATAAGGCTTTCGAGGTGTTGTCTAGTAGGGAGAAGGAGTATAAGGAGATAGCTGAGGAGCTCCAGAAGGAGTTAGTTAAGGCTCTCAACCATTACGAGAAGTTGGAGAACCTGGTTAACTCTATTCTCGCTCAGGCTCAGCAGGCTAGGGCTCAACAAGTTAAGGGCACCGGTTCGTGATTGAGTGATTGAAGTGTTTCGTAAGATTAAGGACGCTCTAACAAGCTTTGTTAGCTCTCTGAGCGAGACCGTAAGCAAGAAGGAGTTGAGTGAGAAGGAATTTAACGAGTTATTCGAGGAGTTTCGGTGGCGTCTACTAGAGGGTGATGTGGCTTACGAGGCTGTCGAGATACTCCGCTCCAGGCTGGCTAGCAAGTTAGTCGGTTCTAAGATCCCTCGATTAGGAGATTCAAGGGGGTATGTCTTAGGTATTGTTAGGGAGACGCTTAAGGAATTGCTTGACGGGAGTGTCTTCGACAGGGACTTAAGCTCCTTGGTTAAGGAGTCTCAGAAACCCTACGTCATCGTGTTCTTAGGTGTTAACGGGGTTGGTAAAACGACTACCATAGCTAAGGTAGCGCGTAAGCTACTGCGTGACGGGTTGAAGCCCTTGGTTGTCGCGGCTGACACGTTCAGAGCCGGCGCGTTAGAGCAGCTGGAGATACATGCCGGCAGGGTCGGGGTTCCCATAATTAAGGGTAGGTACGGCGCCGACCCGGCCGCCGTAGCTAAGGACGGGGTCATGCACGCCGTCAAGAACAGGTATGATGCCGTTTTAGTGGATACTGCGGGGCGGATGCACACGGACAGGGATCTGATGGAGGAGCTCAGGAAGGTTGTGAGGGTTGTGAGACCTAACTTGAAGGTCTTAGTTCTGGATGCTTTGGTAGGGAATGATGCTGTTTTCCAGGCTAGGTGGTTTGATGAGGCAGTAGGTGTTGACGCGGTCATACTGACTAAGGTTGACGCGGACGTTAAGGGTGGGTCGGCTTTAAGCATCATACTCACGTTGGGGAAGAAAATACTTTATGTTGGTGTTGGTCAGGGCTACGACGACTTACTCGAGTTTAACCCTGACTTAATACTTAATAATCTTCTCAGCATTAACACTTAGATAGGTGGTGGCATGAGGTTAGAGGAGATAGTGGCTATGTGGAGGAAGATAATAGCTATCTCTGAGAAACCTGAGAGCGATGAGTATAGGACCTTACTTAAGATAACCTTGGGCGGGATGATTTTAGTAGGTCTTGTAGGTTTTGTCGTGCACTTAATACTTTCCTACGTTCAGGGTTACTTGTGAGGGGTGTTCGGGTTGAATGAGGAGGGTGTTGCTCAGGGCGGTAAGCAACACAAGTACGTCATATTGAGGACCACCGCCGGCCAGGAACTCAACGTTGCTTTAATGCTTGAGTCTCTGGTTAGGAATACGGGGACTAAAGGTATTTACTCAATAATAATACCTCCTAGGGTTAAGGGCTACATAATAATCGAGACCGAAGGGCATCACATAGTTCATAAGGTGGCTAAGGATATAAAGCACGTGAAGGGGCAGGCCATGGGTTCTCTATCGGAGGACGAGGTTGAGAGATTAATTAAGGTTGTCTCACCTCTTGAGGAGTTCCGTCCGGGCGATATCGTGGAGGTTGTTTCAGGGCCTTTTAAAGGCTTAAAGGCTCAGATTATAAGTGTTAACGTGAGTAAGAGGACGGTCACGTTGAACATATTGGAGGCCTCCTTCAAGATGGAGGTCACGTTACCCGCGGATGATGTGAAACCTGTTAAGAGGTGAGTGTGATGGTGTGGCGTACTGTTAGGCTGAAGGTTAAGGGCGGGTCGGCTTCCCCGCAACCACCTGTAGGGCCTGCCATAGCCCAGTTCGGCTTAGATGTTAACGAGGTGGTTAACAAGATAAATGAGTTGACTAAGCATCTCAAGGACTTCGAGGTCACCGTGTTGCTCCACGTAGACACTGATACTAAGAATTACAGGGTTGAGGTGAGGTCGCCTTCTTCCTCATCCCTTCTCTTGAAGATGGCGGGTGCTTCCGGGCCTTCAGGCGATCCAGCTCATAAGAAGGTAGGTAATTTAAGTATTGAGGACGTGATTAAGGTTGCTCTCATGAAGAAGAACGAGATGAATTCTAGGAGTTTGAAGGCCGCTGTGAAGTGCTTGGTTTCCACCGCCTCAACGATAGGCTTAAGCGTCGATAATAGGAGCGCTAAGGAGGTCATTAAGCTGATTGACGAGGGCTTCTACGACTCTGTTTTTCTTAAGTATGAGGGTGAGTGGGGGAGTAGGTGATTCGCTATGGTGAGTGAGGATAGGTTAGCTGAGGCTCTTAAGCTCGCTCTGGAGTTGGGTAAGGGCCGTAAGTTCAGGCAGTCAGTAGAGTTAGTCGTTGTTTTTAAGGGTGCTGACCCAAAGAGTTCTGAGGTTAAGTTCAGGGATTTCGTTCAGCTCCCTAGAGGTCCTGGTAAGGAGACTAAGGTGTTGGTCATAGCCTCAGGCAATCTCCAGCTCCAGGCTAGGGAGGCCGGGATCGACGTGCTAACTCCTGAGGAGTTGAAGAGCCTTACTAAGCGTGACGCTAAGAAGTTGAGTAGGAGGTACGACGTCTTCTTAGTTCAGCCGGATTTGATGACTCAGGTCGGGAGGGTTTTGGGCCCAGCTCTAGGTCCTAGGGGTAAGTTCCCCATACCTATCCCTGCCGGAGCTAACCTGAAGGCTCTGGTAGCCAGGTACGCTAGCTCCACAAGGCTCAGGAATAAGGAGCAGGCGTGGGTTGGTTGCAGGATAGGTAGTGAGGACATGCCTTTAGAACATCTCGTCGAGAATGCTGTGGCGGTGCTCAACTTTATTAAGTCTAAGTATGCTAAGCCTTTAGAGACCACTGCCAAGATATACTTTAAGACTACTATGGGTCCGGCAGTCGAGGTGAGTATGTGATGAAGGGATCTACGAGGAATAAGTTGGTAAGGCTTGTTCAGAGTCTCCAGGTCGGTGGGAGGGGACGCGCGGGGGTTGTGAGGAGGTCTATCGTTGAGAAGGAGAAGGTGGTTGACGAGGTTAAGAAGTTGCTGACCACGTATAGGGTTTTAGGTGTTGTGAGTCTTGAGGGGGTTTCTGCTAGGGAGCTCGCGGAGATTAAGAAGAGTCTTAGCGAGCACGGCGTTGTGAGGGTTCTTAAGAACACTATCGTCACGAGAGCTTTAAGGGAGTTGGGGGTTCCCTCACTTGACGAGTTCCTTAAGTATCTTACAGGCCCCAACCTATTCATATTCACTAATCTTAACGCGTTTGCTCTCGCTAGCTTGGTGGATAAGGTTGTTGTCTTAAGGTATGTTAAGCCCGGAGAGAAGGCGCCTGCGGACATATACGTCCCGGAGGGTCCTACGGGGATTCCTCCAGGTCCTATGATGTCTGTTTTCGGCAAGCTGAAGATTAGGACAATGGTGAGGGAGGGTGTTATATGGATAGCTAAGGAGTCTAAGGTCGCTTCAGCAGGTGACGTGGTTTCCCCGGAGCTCGCTTCCCTGCTTAGGAAGCTGGAGATTAAGGCGTTCCCCGTTAAGCTCTCCGTGAAGGCGGTACTGGACGGGGGTATCGTCATACCTGCTGAGAAGCTGAGGCTAGACATCGATAGTTTCAGGAAGGATCTCCTGGCCGCTGTCCAGGCCTCGAGAGCCTTAGCCGTCGAAGCCGTTTTACCGTTGCCTGAGGTCATTAACGAGGTGATTGCCAGGGCTTACGTCAGGGCAGTCAACCTAGCTTGCGAGGCAGGTTACTTAACTCCTGAGAGTTCCCGCTTGGTCTTGATGAGAGCTTTCGCTAGGGCGCAGTCACTAGCCATCGCTTTAATGATGAAGAAACCTGAACTCAACTTACCGATCGTCTCACAGCCTGCAGCAACTACTCAACCAGTTCAGCGACCTAAGCAACCTGAGGAGTCCGGGAAGCCTTCAGAGGAGGCTGAGGAGGAGAAGGAGGTAAGTGAGGAGGAGATTGCTGAGGGGATTTCCTCACTCTTCGGTTAGTTTTTGACGGGTTTCTGATCAGAAAGACTTTATTACCTTGAACCCCGTATTTCATTCTTAGGTAGGTGGTCGTTGATTGCCTGTCACTGGCTCAGAAATTTATAGGGTTAGGTTATTTGGGAAAGAGAATTACTTGAGGTTAAAGTGCGGTGTTTGTGGTGCTGATTTCTGGTCTAGGATTCCGAGAGATAACTGTAATGACGCTCCCTGCGCTGATTACACGTTCTTTAACTTAAGGATTGGTTCAGGCCCGCTCACGGTTAGGGAG
>DAIRVF010000037.1:0-9897 GCA_036802965.1 Zestosphaera sp. | reverse complement strand
CTACCACAGCTTCCTTAAGAGATTCTATTAATTCCCTCCCTGAACTACCCCACACAAAGCCCCAGACAACCCTAAAAGCTAGGAAGAGGCTTAAGAGACTTGCGGAGACCCCGAGAATCCATTGGTAAAGCTGGTATAACTCGTTGTCGGGGCTGGTGGGGAATGTGGGGGCTGACGTAAGCTTCCCTAAGTCTAAGCCGGGGATTACCACCTTCACCGCCGAGACCAGCCCGCAGAGGAAGTCGAAGGGCCAGGGTATGCTGCACGTAGCTCCTAAGTTAACTACGGCTATCGAGACAGTATTATAGCCTTCAAGCCCGTTAGGGTCGGTCGCTCTAACGCTTAACGAGAAAGTGGTGGAGGCGTTGCTCGTGACGTACGTGTGGTTGTATGTGTGTATCGTTTCAGGGGTTACCACGTGCTGTTCCGTTACCCCGTCACCCCAATCAATTACTATAGTGACTGGAGAGCCCGTAGCTCCAGAGACACTCACCCCTAGCGTCAGGGTCTCGCCTGACTGAAGGTAGGTTGATGAAGGGTATAGAGTGACTGATAGGGACCCCGTAGGTCCTAACTCAATACCGCTAGCGACGGAAGCTGCGAAGAATCCCAAACCTACTATTAGGAGAGCCCCCATCAAGTATTGAGACCCTTCCTCAAACCTGCCTACAGATAAGTATATGATAGCCATGAATAGTGTGAGACCGCTTAAAGCATAGAGAACCCAGGAATGAGGTATTGGTGGTGACGCGGGGTATAGAGTGGTTATTAAGCCCCAGCCGAAAAAGAAAACCAGCATGCCGAGTAAGCCGCTACTGATTAAGGACTTACCTCTCTCGACGTGACCTAGAGTGAGTGAGGCTACTCCTAACAAGAGGCTGCTTAAGGCAACTACCCCGGAAATCCATGAAACCCACGAGAGCAGGTCCCAGACATTCATGTGCAACCCTAAAACACGCGGTCTTCTTTATAAGACTTATTAAGCCCAAACTACAGGGGTCTGTAGTAACTACAGACCTCTGTAGTTATGGGTTTCTTCGAGAGATCTGTGGAGAGACCTGAAGAACTCTTTGATAACTAAATGCTGACATAGATTGTCGACGAGGTTTCATGGAGACATGCCTTACGCTAAACGCTTAAACGTGGTTTGAGGTATATTCTTGGGTGATGCAGTGAGTGAGGTTAGGCTAGGGCTAAACGTTATTCAGGGCGTGAGTAGCTCGACCGCGATGATCATGAAGATCAGTAACGTATACGTATCTACCAAGACCAAGTATCAGGAAGTTCAGATAGTGGACTTAGAGGAGTTTGGGAGAGCGCTGATTCTAGACGGGTATGTGCAGTCTACGGAGGCTGACGAGTTTCTCTATCACGAGTCCCTAGTACAGCCAGCCATGACCACACACCCCAACCCGGCTAGAGTCTTAATAATAGGTGGTGGTGAGGGCGCCACACTAAGGGAGGTTTTAAAACATAATACGGTCGTCGAGGCCGTCATGGTAGACATAGACGGTGAGTTAGTGGAGCTCGCTAAGAAGTATTTGGGGGTCATGCATAGGGGGTCCTTCAACGACTCGAGAGCTAAGGTCTTGATAATGGACGGCCTCAAGTATGTTGAGGAGGCTCCTCAAGACTATTATGACGTGGTAATCAACGACCTCACAGACCCTTACGGGCCTGAGATAAGTAGGTTGCTGTACACTGCTGAGTTCTACTCTAGGGTGAAGAGGCTCATGAGGGGTGACGGTATATTAGTTACTCAGGCAGGCAACTCATTCTTCTTCTCGAAAGTATATGAGGAAATAGTGAGTAACTTAAAGGGAGTCTTCAGGATCGTGAGAGAGTACTGGACGTGGATACCTTCATTCGGTTACGCGTGCAACTACGTCATAGCTTCAGACACTCACGACCCACTAAGTCTAACACCCGAGAAAGTGGATGAGGTTCTCAGAAGTCGCGGCGTGATGAACAAGTATTATGACGGCAACCAACATTACGTGATGTTCAGAAACAAGGTACTTACTAAGACGTAAGAAGCTTAACTAGTTTTTTCTTCGGAGTCTCTCTCAGGAGTCTTAAGAATCTCCACGATCTTCCCGGCCATTTCCTTAAAAGATTTGGTGACCGGTGTTTCAGGGTATGCTAGTATGTAGGGTCTGCCCTCATCATTAGCTTCACTTATTCTCGGGTCGAGAGGTATTTCAGCTAGTAGTGGTATGCCGTACTTCTCTGAGAGTATCCTCCCCGAGCCCTTACCGAATATCTTGTACGTCTTCCCCGTGTCGGGGCAGTAGAATGCTGACATGTTCTCCACGACCCCGATAGGTCTCTTGCCCAGGCGCTTGTAGAACATTATAGACCTACCAACGACGAGTACGGAGACTTCTGAAGGTATCGTGACGAAAACAACACCGTCTATCTTCTGTATTTCCTGAGCTACTGTTATGGCTTCGTCGCCCGTTCCGGGAGGCATGTCGATGACTAGGAAGTCTAGGTTACCCCACGAGACGTCTGTTATGAATTGAAATATGGCTGTGGTCTTTATGGGTCCTCTCCAAATAACCGGCGTGTCATCGTCTTCTAATAGGAAGTCTAGTGACATCACCTTAAGTCCTAGAGGTCCTTGAGCCGGCTGTATACCGCCGGATAACGCTATCAGTCTCTGGCCCCTAATACCGAGCATCTTAGGTGCTGAGGGTCCGTGGAAGTCTATATCCATTAAACCAACCTCGTAGCCGAGGATTCTCAGAGTTAGTGCGAGGTTTGAAGCTATGAAGGACTTGCCTACACCGCCCTTACCGGAAGTAATAGCTACCACGTACTTGACGTTCTTAAGCTTCTCTAACGCCGCCTGCTTACGCGGATCCGTGATCTTCGGAGGCATCCTTATGCTAGGACCTCTTCCCTCCACCCAATACACCCCTCTACTTAACGTTAACGACGTTAAAATAAGCTATAGAAAATTAGGTGTATGCTACGTCAGTTAGTGTGAAGGTGAGCTCGCCACTACTTGAGGAAAGAACAGCCTTCAACGGCACTCTCGTTTCCTTATCTACCCATAAGGTTAGAGTTATCGTCTCGCTCCCATAACTTATCACGTACTCATAGACCTGAGTTAGTCTCGAGCTAGTTGTCGTCTTAAGTTTCTCTAGGGTTGGTGAAGTTATGTTCAGAGTTGATAGTGTGACGGTGATCTCTTCCTCACCCACGTAGGAGGACGTATAGGAAGCGTTTTTCCTGTTTAGACCCTCAATATTAACTAATATCTCCTTTGGCTCACTTATCCTCGGCGGTAGGAGGGTGCCGTTCTCCTCGAAAGACTGAATGCCCAGCTTACTCAAGATGACTGAGATGTAGGGGGTTGCGTCATAGTACGCGTACCACTTACTGGTGTTCTTATCGTAAGCAACGGTCACGTAAGCTGTGTCAGATATCGTGAGTGGGGTGCCTAAAGCGTAGGTGCCTCTCACACGGTATCTGATGAGTAGTGTAGCATTAGTTAAGTTCTTAGTGAAGAGTGATTCCGTGTTCTTCTTAAGTATTTCGAAGGGGTCTGGGACCTCCTTCACGGCCGGACCCCCTATCGTGGGGATCCCGTAGAAAGCTATGTAGACTCCCGCGACGATCAGAGCTATTATGACGCTGATTATTATTATGTCGAGCCTCCTTATCTTAAGTACCACTGCTCTGGCTCTCTTCTTCTTAATTACCTTACCTACCTCCTTCTTACGTTTCTCAGGCATTTACCTCAACTCGTGAGCTAAGTTATTAACGTATTAGATTTTAAAGCTTCACTCCACAGCCCTGACCTTAATCACTTGCTCTCTATCTCTTAGACCGTAAGTTAAGACTACTAAATCTCCTTTCTTCAAGTCGCCACTACTTAGTAGGCTTGAGTATAGTTTCTCAAGACCTTCCATGTAGTTGCTTGCTTCGATTACTCTGACATCAACTCCCCAGACTATGGAGAGCTTCCTAGCCACCTCCTTCGCGGGGACCCCGGCGTAGCAACGTATTCTTGGACGTAGTGAGGCTATCGTGAACACTGTCGTTCCCTTGATAGAGTATATCGCTAGAACCCCGTCAAGGTCCTCAGCGAGTTCCGTGACTCCCTTAGCGTACCTCTTCTTCAGTGATTTTCTCACGTACTCGGCATCTCTCCGGGTTGTTGACTTATACATAGACTCAGCTCTCTCAGCGATTTTCCTCAACCATCTCACTGCCTCGACCGGGTATTTACCTATCGCTGTTTCTCCGGTAAGCATTAACGCGTCAACGCCTTCCAGCACTGCGTTCGCCACGTCCGATACCTCAGCTCTCGTAGGTACTGGGTTGTTGATCATGGATTCCAGGAGTTGCGTGGCTACTATGACGGGCTTCCCCATCTTGTGGGACTCCTCAACTATCTTCCTCTGTAGTATGGGGACTTCCTCAAGACCGAAATTCATTCCTAGATCCCCCCTAGCTACCAAGACAGCGTCTGAAGCCTCGATAACCTCGCTTAGGTTTCTCACTGCTTTCTTCGTTTCTATCTTAGCTATCACCAGCGCGTCACACCCGATGCTTGATAGGTAATCCTTTAACTCCTTAACGTCTCCCGCATCCCTCACGAGACTTGCGTCAACGTAGTCCACCCCCTCCGCACAGAGATTCTTCAACGCCTCCACGTCTTCAACACTCATGTAGCTCCCTTCAAATTCTTTATCAGGGAAACTCACGTTCTTCCTCTGCCTCAACTCGCAAGGGGTTAAAGCTTTTGCTTTGAAACACTCGCTCGAGACCTCGACCACGCTGAACCTCGCCCTGCCGTCATCCATGACCAGTAAGTCGCCGACGGAAACTCTCTTGAGGACCTCCTCATGCGGGAACGGGATCCTGGGAACCTCCCCCCTAGAATACCCTGAAATACAGAACTCAACCAAAGACCCTGCAGGGACACTAACCACATCAGGAAACTCACCCAACCTGAGTGAAGGACCCTTAATATCCACGATGACTGAGGCAAGCCTCCCAACGAGGGACTCAGCCTCCCTAACAGACCTAATCATCCCAACCCAATCACTCAACATGCCGTGAGCTAAGTTAATCCTAAAACCGGAAACTCCCTCACGTAACATAGAAACGATGACGTCAGCAGAACTAGAAGAAGGACCTAACGAAACAATCAACTTAACCCTCAAACACACCACCAAATAAACATTATAAAACCCTATAAGAAAACATTAAGAGGAGAGCCGCCGTAGCTCAGCCGGGTAGAGCACCGGCCTCGTAAGCCGGGGGTCGCGGGTTCGAATCCCGCCGGCGGCTCCAAACCACGTAGTTTCATGCTCTACTAGATATTCACGATATTACGCGGGGAGTTTCGTGGCGGCGAGTCTATGTGAGCTTCTCCTGACTCTCTTGAAGAGCGGGTAAAATGTACGTGATCTCTACTTCCTCATGTCCTTTCCTCATTACGTGTAGGGTTAGAGCGGTTAAGGCTGTGAAGACTAGTGATAATATGGTGGATGTTGTTAGGGCGTTGCGTAGGCTGTAAGCTCCTTTAAACGCCCACGTTCTGCTTGGTGGGCAGGAGGGCTCCGTAATCTTTGCTGGCGTCATGTTCGGTTCTGTGGGCAGTATCTCGTAGCGTGTTCCTATAACTTGCAGGCTGCAGCCACTACAGAAGCATTCAGGCTTCCTACCAAGGGATTGAAAGCAACTCACGTACGTACATAGAGACGCGTACTCTACGTATGTTACGTAGTAGCCTGCCCCCGCCGCGACTATCTGCGCTGTGGAAGTTAGTATCAGTATGAGCGTGATTATAGAGGCTGAGGTTATGATGAGTCTTGCTGCTGGGCTGAGTGAGTACGTGTATAGCTCCTCGTCTGTAGGTGAGAACCCCCTATACGCTCCGCGAGCTAATTCCTCCCTGAGCTCCTGCACCCTCTCCCTACTAACTAAAACATACGTTAGGGCTAGTCCGGTGAAGAACCCTCCTAGGTGGGCCCAGACAGCTATGAATGGGAAGATCAAAGCGTACAGGAACTGTAGGAGCACCCATAACGATAAGTATACGGCGGCCTTAACCTTGAAACACTTCCACACGAGTCTAAACCCAATACACATACACATCGCCGCGCCCGGATATAGGATTAAGTAACTACCTATGAGCCCGCTAATAGCGGCTGAAGCCCCGAGCATGGGGACTGACGCTCCCCCCGGATTTAACGCTAGGGTGATCGTTGCCTGCGTGTACCCGCCGACAATCCCGGACGCTAAGTAAATTAAGAGGTACTTCGGCCTACCCAGCGTTATCTCGACATTATCACCCACGACGTAGAGAAACCCCATATTACCTGCTAAGTGAAAAATATTCACGTGAGAAAACATCGAGAGGAGTAGTTCGAGGAAACAACCACCGCTAGCTAAGCAAGCTGATGAGGGGTATACGTTGTATGCGAACGCGGTATTCATAAATAATATCCCCCCAGTAAGCATTGCCACTAAAACGTTGATGACGATTATCGTTATTGTAAGCCAGTAACTACCAATAGGGGAGGTGTCTCGAAGCTCGCATATAGTGGCTGCAATCGGGTGTGTGAGTCCTTTAAAGAACTTCTCTTCCTCCTCCTCACTTAACTCCTCATCGTAGTCGGAACCCATACATCAGCACCTTGAGTGAGGAGTGTTCTCCCCCTCATACAGAAATAGTGGCTGGCCCGGAGAATACTTAATCCCCCTCCAAGCCCTGATTAGGTGTTCTCCAAATATTACTATACGTCACCAACTTTTAAATCTGGATACATGACCCAACGAATAATAAGCATTCTTAACTACCTCGAACCATGTATAGAGTGGTTGACAGTGTATGGAGGATGCTAACGTGTCGGGTAGCGTTAGGGTTTACGGAAATAAAGATGTCTTAAGAGTCATCGGCTTAATTCCACCGAATCATGCGCACATGAGGTTAATCATCGTCTTCAAAGATCAAGTCATAGTACTACAAGAAGCTTCAGCAGCTGCTATTGCGAGAGCATACGTAGAGATAACTACTCACCCAACCCGTAGAGCGGTTGAGTATGCTCAGTTAGTTCTACGGAGAGAAGAGAGGAAACCGGGTTACGCGGAGATTCAACTAGTGGAGACCAATAGGAGTGAGGAGGAGGTGATTAGGGAGTGGTGTGAAATCGCTGCGCCCGGCGTGGAAACTAAGCAACAAAATATCTCACATGACTGAGTTATTTGATTTCAGTAAAGTTTACAACTGAAATCCTCGCCCCTTAGGGTGGGGAGGAGGTCAGGACTCTAACCACCTACCTGAGGTTTAGCACTCGCTAAGGATTCTGCGCTCCCAGCACCTCATCAAACACTCGCTCAAATACCTTGAATGCTTCCTCAGTGTATAGTACGACCAGAACCTTCCTGAGCTTCCTGTACTCGTAATTCTTGAGTGTGTCAGCCATGACTGAAGCCGCCCTGTTAAGAGGGTACCCAAAAATACCCGTGGATATTGCTGGTAGAGCAATAGATCTTAAATTCAGTTCCTCGGCCTTGACCAGACTATTCCTAACAGCTGAGGCCAGCTTAATATCCCCTTCAGGATCCCCATAAACGGGTCCAACAGCGTGTATCACGTACCTAGCCCTGAGCTTACCCGCGCTAGTCACCGCCACCCCACCTACGGGAACCGGGCCGTACCTCCTAACCCACTCCCTACTCTCTAACTGAATTACCTCACCACCCCTCCTCACGATAGCTCTAGCAACCCCTCCCCCATGCTCTAAATACTGATTAGCGGCGTTAACGATAGCGTCCGCTTCAACATCCGTTATATCGCCCTGAAGTAAAACTATCTCAATATCATCAACACGGTACACCTTCACACCTAACACCGAATACTTGATTAAGTCTACGATAATAACCGTTTATCAGCAGATAACTAAGCTTGCGTGAGGTATCGGATCTCGCCATACCGGAGATCATGTTTAATAACACTGTTAACGTAATTTAATATGGAGGTGTTTGAAGTGGCTAGACACTTAGATCCTGTTTGCGGCATGTTAGTTGATTCCGAGAAAACTCAGTATAAGACGGTCTATAAGGGGAAGATTTACTACTTTTGTAGTAAGCGTTGCTTGAACAAGTTTGAGGAGAATCCTGAGTACTACTTGACGCACGGTCCTCAAGGCATGCCTTAATCAATTCAGTGTAGATGTTGAACAGTGCTCGTCGAGTAGCGGGGTAGTGTTTCTTGGTTAGTAGAGCGAGGATAAAGATTGTGGGGGTTGATTGCCCTACCTGCGTCTACGCTATCGAGAGGAGGGTTAGGTCATTAGGTTGCGTTAGTTTCTTTAACACTGACGTGAATACTGGTGCGGCGGAGTTAGAATACGATGAAAGTATGTGCTCCCTGCGAGACGTGTATAAAGCTATTAGAGACGCTGGTTATGATGTCTATAAAGAGAAGCTTCACTTCGATTTAAGGGATTTCAGTGGGGAGGAGAGGACCGCGCTAGAATCAAGGATTCTGAAGATAAGGGGGGTTCTAGATGTCAGGGTATCTTCAGCGTCCGGCGTGATGACAGTCCTATACAACCCTCTCGAAACTACTAGAGAGGAGATCGTGAGTAGGTTGAGGACATTCGGCGCGGAATTAATTACTGAGGTACCGGGGAAATCCAGCGTCATAGCTGAGAGATTGCTGTTATACAGGAGGTTAGCATCCTTCTTAATAGGTTTAAGCGTTATCGCGTTATCTATGTACTCGATGCTGTCCAATAATGCGTACTTCACTGAGCACGGGTCTAGTGCTGTTCTCCTGCTTGCGGCTGCAGTAGCTATCACACTCAACTATGACATAGTCGTGAGAGGATTTAAGGCCTTCTCGTTTGGAACACCTACCATGGATTCCCTCATAGCAGTATCCTCCATCTCAACATTCATTGCAGGGGTGGCATCAACAGCGGGTCTACTACATCTTCACAGCGACTTCCACGCATCCTCCTTCTTTGAAGCGTCTGCAGGAGTCATAGGTTTCGTTGGGTTCGGTAAATACTTGGAGGAGAGGTTACGTAAGAGGGCGTTTAAATCACTTGAGAGTCTTATCACGTCACTTAGAGGTAAGGTCAGGGTAGTTGTCGGCGACACAATCGTTGAGAAATCGGTGACGGAGGTTAGAGCCGGTGATGTTATAGAGGTTAAGGCTGGCGAGATCATACCAGTTGACGGGGTGGTTGTAGAAGGTCTCGGGTACGTGGATGAGTCTAGCTTCACTGGCGAGCCGGTCCCTCGAGTTAAGAGAGGTGAGGGTAGGGATCCTGTACTAGCCGGGAGTTTCCTGTACTCAGGCTACTTGAGAGTAAGAACTACTAGAGTTGGGGATGAAACCCTCATAGCATACGTGATTGAGAGTGTTAGAGAGGCTGAGTATCGGAAGCCTGGATTAGCGAGACTAGCTGATAGGGTGGTTGGGTACTTTACGTGGGTGGTTCTAGCAATTGCTTTAGCCACGCTTACGTATTGGTGGGTTGTGGGGGGTAGTGTCCAGCTCGCTGTAATGTTCATGGCCGCAGTGTTAACTGTTGCATGTCCTTGTGCACTAGGCATAGCGACACCGCTGGTCGTCTCAATCGCTGTTCTAAGGTCTTCTAGGACAGGCTTGTTGATTAGGGCTGGGGAGGTCTTCGAGAAAGCGCTGAATTCAGATACGGTGGTTTTCGATAAGACAGGTACGCTGACAGTCGGCAAGCCGAGGGTGCTAGCATTACATGCTATTGATAGTCTCGATCCTCGGAGAGCACTTGAGTTACTGTGTGCTGTTGAGTCACGTAGTGAACACCCCCTCTCCCGCGCCGTTATCGAGAAGTGTGAGGAGGAGGGTGTGGAGCGCTCCGATCCTGACGAGTACGTGCA
>DAIRVF010000036.1:0-10198 GCA_036802965.1 Zestosphaera sp. | reverse complement strand
CCTGACACGCACGCGTTCTCAACCCTGAAACCCTTCGTGTTATTTAAGCCCAAATATGAGATGACTAGGGGTGCTGTATGCGTTAGCCCCCCGAACCTGTCGGAAAAGTTCGATACTATGACTAAATCGATCTCGTCCTTACCAATACCTTTATCGACCTTCCCTAAAACCCCCTCCACAACCTCTTTAACCATGTCCCAAACTTCCTTAGATGTCCTCAACTCGTACTTCAGACTATATGCTCCTACAACACCTACCTCCAACACAGGCCCCTCCTAAAATACGTTAACTTGAGTAATCTAGACGTAGGTAAACAATGTTTATTAAGTGCTTTGAGTGAGGGACGTGTGACGAGGTTAACTCACGCTTAAACAGATGTCTTACTCAAGTACTTGAGGGTTGAGGACACTATCCTCTTCTCAGCACGCCTCAACAACTTAGTTACTGCGGCGCGTGATATACCTAACTCCTCCGATAACTCGACGATGTTTGTTTTCCTAGGCCACTCATAATACCCTGACTCAAGAGCTAGCCTCAGCAAACTTAATTGCTTATTAGTTAATTTACTTAACTCTATCGTTAATAGGTTCAGTGCCGCCAGGAAATTCATCGAGAACTCCGCGACCAGCTCATCAGGTATTTCCTCAACCCTAGACCTCTCGATATAGTCGAACTCACTCACCCTACTCACGAACTCATTAAGTTGTTTCTTGCTGTGGAATCCTAGAGTCCACTTCTCATAGCCTTCTTTAGCTATCCATGGTGCTAGAGGCATCGCGTCAAGGAAAACACTAGTCTCCATAGTCTTAGTCCTGGTTATGTGCATCTTAACCTTAACGAAGTCTCTCTTCTTCTGTATTACCTCATAACTACGCACGAGCTTGTAATTCTCTATCTTCTCTAAAGCCTTACTGGTGACTCCCTCATCCCCTAATAAAACCACGTATATCTTCTCATAACCTCGGGAAATCTCGGCTACGTTAGCTCCAGTAACTATTACCCTAGCGTCCTTCAAGTGTTCTACTAGCCAAACAACGGGGCAATCATACTGTACTATGTTAAATGTTGCTACGTACATGTATTTAAGCCCACTTAAACAAGTGATTAAAGATAATATAACTCTTTCTTCGACAAAATATGTAAACCTTTCTAAATCAAGAGTTTAAAAACAGACGACACTTCTTATTAATCTTGGTTCACGATAGTATGTTAGGTGAGGTTGGTGAGGTGTTTTGAATGTTTAATTTGATAGTCATTCATGAGCCAGGCCCCGATAACTGGAGATGGGCTAGGAATCAGTTAAGGCAGTTGTTAGGTGCTGAGGGGAAGATCGTAGCTTCCTATCAGTCAGTGATGTTATATCTTGTTGAGGGGGACCCGCACCAAGTAGCTGAGAGGTTGAGGGAGAGTTTGAGGGGTGGCGGAACTCCGATAATCCGGGTTATTCCGGTAGATCACGTAGTAGATCCTTACCTAGACGAGGTCGTCGAGGTGGTTAAGAATATGGTTGTGAGAATCCCTCAGAACGAGAGCTTCAGGGTTACGCTTCAAGGACATTTAATGAGAATTGATTCTGAGGGGAGGAGAGAGGTAATGCATTCCATAGATTCTATCAGGGAGATAGCTAAGTACGTTGATAGACCGGTCAACCTCGAGAATCCTGACTGGATCGTTTACGTTAAGGTAGTCAGGTTATTGAGGGGTAGGAGGGTCACAGCCGTATCATTACTTAAACCAATCGAGTTAATTAACTTAAGGGATCTCACGCAAGCGGAGGAGTCGGGTGAGGAGGTTAGTGAGTAGCAAGAAACTCTTCGGTACCGCCGGGGTTAGGGGGAGGTACTTAAGAGAGGTAAGTCCTGAGGTTTTCTTATACCTAAGCGCTACCATAGCGACCTACTTCAAAGCACGTAGGAGTGTGGTGGGGGGTGACGGCCGACTAACCACGCCCGTCTTAAAAAGCTCTGTGGTGACAGGACTCCTAGCTTCAGGTTCTGAAGTGATTGACGTAGGCTTAGTTCCCCTACCTGTCCTAGCATGGAGTACTAGGTTCTTGAGGGGGGATCTCGGGATTTACGTAACCGCCTCACATAACCCACCTCAAGACAACGGACTCAAAGCTTTCTACGGTAACGGGATGGAGATCTTGGAAGAAGACGAGCTCAAGATCGAGGAACTCTACGTGGGTAGGGGGTGGGTGCTCGTTGACTGGGACGCTACGGGGTCTTACGCTAGCGCCGCGCATGTGGTGAGTGAGTATATAGAGGAGTTACTGAGTAGGTTGGGCCCGGTTGATAAGGGTGGCAAGGTGCGCGTCCTCATCGACACAGCTAACGGTGCCGCGTCTTTAGTAACCCCTAAAGTCCTCGCAGGGCTAGGTGCTCAGGTCATCACGCTGAACTCAAACGTTGATGGGAGGTTCCCGGGGAGGCATCCCGAGCCAAGACCGGATATCTTAGAGCCCCTACTCCCGATAGCTAGGGAGTTAAGGGTTGACGCGTTCTTAGCCCACGACGGGGACGGGGACAGGCTAGCTGTCTTAAGCCCTGCTAAGGGATTCATAAAACAAGATAGGATCATAGCGTTACTAGCCAGGGAAATGCTGAGTGTGAGGAGGGGGACTGTGGTAGTCTCTATAGACGTCGGTAACGCGGTGAGGGACGTTGTGGAGGAGGCCGGGGGTAAGCTAGCTATAACTAAGTTAGGAGCTACGCATACCGGCATGCTCAAATACCCAGACGTCGTGATGACTGCGGAGCCTTGGAAATTCATAGATCCGGGGTGGGGTCCGTGGGTAGACGGGGTTTACCAAGCAGCTCTACTAACTAAGTTAATGATTGAGAGGAAATCCGGTATCGACGAGTTACTGAAGGAAATTCCCGACTACCCTCAAGCAAGAGTCTCCGTGGAGGTACCTAAAGAACTTAAGGAGGAAGTATATGAGTGTCTGACAACAAAGTTACTGGAGTGGAGAACTCCTGACTCAGAAATACTGACGATAGATGGTTTAAGAGTTAATTACGTGGATAGGTCGTGGCTCCTTATAAGGAAGTCGGGGACAGAGCCTAAGATCAGGATTTACGGCGAGTCACTAACTTACGACGACCTGAGGAACAGAGTGAACACCTTAATAACTGAAGCGAGTAAGGTCCTCAAGAAACACGGGCTGGGGGAGGTAAGGGTGGACGGTAAGATAATACCTTAATTCCAGAACCCTTAACAGCGTAGTCCTACCCCCACCCGCGGTTGGAGAGACTTCATTAAATAAACCTGACTACCTCGCTTAAGGGTTTTCTAGGTCTCGTTCTGGGAGTTTCCGCCGGGTAGCCGAGCGCTATGATTCCCTGTAATTCACACCCCTCAGGTGGTTTAAGGACTTCGTCGAATTTACTCTTAAGTAGTAGGGGAACGCCCAGCCAGACAGCCCCGAGCCCGAGGGAGTGAGCAACTAAAATCATGTTCTCTAGTGCTGCGGCAACGGATTGTATAGCGAATACCCTCTCCTCCTCAGAAAATCCCTCGACATGGGTTGTTTTCCTTAAGTCGACGTAGCCAGCTATATAAGCCGGCGCTAAATACATGCCCTCACGAATCCTCTGAACCCACTTACCCATCTTATCGGGTGGTAGGGGGTTCTTAAGAGTGCGCGTAGCGTAAAACTCGTGAGCTTCTAAGAGTAACTCATGTATCCTGCTCCTTAACCCTAACTCCCTAACCACTATGAAGAACCACTGCTCATTATTACCGGCGTTAGGAGCTCTCACACCGGCCTCAACAATCTTAAGTAAAACGTCGTCTGGTATCGGGTCATTCCTAAACCACCTCACACTAGACCTACTTAACACGGTCTCAAGGAAGCAATCACACCTCAATTAACTCACCTAAAAAATGGGTTAACCCGGATTTTAATGTCTTAACACTATTGCTAATGTAAGGAAGCCGGTACAGAAGACTCTTAGAGAACATAATTAAAACGATTTAACGCTCATAGATTTTCTCTCAATTCTTTGACAAATAGTTTTCGATCTTAACGAATAGAAATTGCTGGGAGCTCGGGTAAGTCATAAATGCTTTTCAAGTTATGCCGAGATTGATTAAATATTTTCTTGAATAATCCCTAACAGATTTCCAAGGATAAGTTTAAATACTGTTTTAAGTTATAATTATTTGTCGTGAATTACGGGGTGAGACGTGATGCACGACTTAAAACGTGATAAGGTCTTAGTCCTCCCGTTAGTGTGTCTGTTGTTAGTGGCTTTAGTCACGTCCGTTAACTTAGGCGGTGCGTTGACTTCATCGTCTTTAGGTCTCGCGAGTACTTACCCGAGCACGTGGTTAGTGACTCTTGGAACGCCTAGGGAGGATTATCCGTGGTGGGGTTTGGAGCTAGGTGATAGGGGTTACGTGTACGTTTTCGGTCAAAGCGATTATTGGAAACCACTCGGTTACGGCTCTTTAATAATGTCTAAGATTAGTAGGTATGGCGAGAACGTTAAGAACGTAATAATCTACGGTAACGGCACGTTAATGGGTAGAGACTTCAAAATAATTGAGGGAGTTATTTATGCTGTAGGTCAAGTGACGGGGTACGGGGCTGGAGGAACCGACGCATACTTACTCACCTTCCGCGAGAACGGCACGGTGGTGTCATTCATTACTTACGGTTCCCCACAACTCGACGTCTTCTGGCGTCTAGCGGTAGGCAGGAATAACACCTTATACCTTGCCGGATATACCATGGGTCTCGGAGCCGTCAGGAGCGATGCCTTCATAGTTAAGGTAGACTCGAGTGGCGGGGTTCTTTGGTCTTTGATTGCCGGTGGGCCACAGTTCGAGTATTTGTGGGGGGTGGTCACGTGGCATGACCCAGCCTCCGATCAAGAACATGTCGTAGTTGTCGGGCAGACAAATAGTTTCGGTGCTGGAGGATATGACTGCTTACTAATCAAGCTCACAGGAGATGGGATGGTGGAGTGGTCGCTAGTTTTCGGAACCCCAGCTTTAGACAGACTAGATAGTGTGGTCATAGGTGACGATGGGTACATATACGTTGGGGGCGCGACATATAACACGACGACAGGGAATCCTGACGTCTTAGTAGCTAAGATCAGCTTAGGGGGTGAGGTTTCATGGATAACTAGGTTCGGTGATGGCGGGTCTGACATACACTACGCTCTCCACGTAGATAAAGATTACGTCTACGTGGTAGGAGCGACTACGAGCTACTTTACCGGAACATCATCAAATTATGACGCTTTCGTAGCGCTAGTTGATAAGTCTTCAGGTGCTTTAATATCTTTCGTGAACTTTGGCGGGGTGGACACGGACATAGCTTACGCGGTTAAGTCAGACGTTAACTACGTTTATGTCTCAGGACACACCGCCTCATTCACGGAGGGGGGTAGGGACTTCTTCGTGGCTAAAATGAATAAGCAATACCTGCTTGAGGAGAAACCAGAGACTCTTAAGTGGGTTTACGGGGACTTTCCCGAAGACGTTAACGTGTCTAGAGTCATGATTGAGTCAAAGGTCTTCCCAGTTAATGTCTTAAGCGTGTACCTCACGCTGAACTACCAGCCACCCACTACCTACAGCTACAAGTTGCTTGGGAGCTTGGTAGACGTCAGCACACACATAGCCACAACTAGCGGTAACCCACCCGCGGAAATAACCACTACGACTGAGGTAAGCACGGTCACCACCACAGCAACGACTACCACGACTAGAACGGCCGTGGATATCATAACGGAGACCTTAACTACTACGGAGACATTCACCACAACCAACTTAGTTACGGAGACAACAACCTACACAACCCAGAAAACAGTTACGGAGACTGTTGAGGTAACGACTACCTCGATCACCACACGCACCGAGACCAGAACTCAAAAGAGCGAGGTAACTACGACGAAAGTAGAGACTACAACTACGCCAGTTCCAGTACCGGTATTAGACATCATGACTACCTTAGGTGTTGGTGGAGCTCTCTTAGTAGTCGGTGTAGTTCTGGGTGTAGTAGTAGCTAGGGTAGCTTTCAAAAAGTAAGGAATAGGGGTGGCAAAATGAAATTGAAGAAGTTTTTTATTTCTTGTCTATTACTAGTACTACTCCTAACTTCTCTACCTGTGGTTAACTACGTCTCCGCTAACGCCTCAGAAGATCAATCTCTACACAAGATCGATGCCGAGCTACTTAGCTTGATTCAGAGTGGTGAGGTGAGGGAGGTTGTCATCATATTAAAGAATCCTGACTACAGCGATCTCCAGATGATTAAGTATCTTAAAGGAGTTGAGGAAGTTAAGAAAACTCTTAAATCGTATTCATACGTTACTCAGAACGATGTTAAGCAGTTGGTGCAGAGCTTAGGTGGTGAGGTACTCAATAACTTCTGGATCACTAACGCGATCCTAGCTAAAGTAAAGACTAGCACGCTGCCCATCATTGCCGGGAACTCCTTGGTCGAGAAGATAATCCCTAATTTTGAGGTTCACGTAGATATGTTCGTGGTCGAGAGGAATATCACGGCGTCTAGTGAGGTAGTCTCGTGGGGTATTGGGAGGATTAGGGTGCCTGAAGTTTGGGAGATGGGCTATAACGGGTCTGGTACCAGGATCTGCGTTATAGATACTGGCGTGGACGTGAGTCATCCAGCTCTTAGCGGGAAGCTATTCACCCTAGACCCTAACAATCCTTACTATCCGGGCGGTTGGATGGCTTTCGATAGCGCTGGGAGACCCTATCTTACGACCCCTCAGGATACGCATGGTCACGGAACACACACTAGCGGCACCGCGTTAGGAGGTGATACGAGGAACATTCTAATAGGCGTGGCCCCGGGTGCTACGCTCATGCACGTACTAGCGCTACCATACGGGAGCGGGACCTTCGCCCAGACACTCGCAGGTATAGAGTGGGCCGCGGATCCCTACTACATTGACGTAAGTACTGGTGAGCGAGTCTACACAGGCATTACACCACACGTAGTCTCCATGAGTTGGGGAGCCAGGAACTATTACGGTGCTGAGTTCTTAACCCCTATCAAGCATTTGCTGTTGTTGAACATAGTCCCTGTAGCGGCTATAGGTAATGGAGGGCCTGGCACGCATGACAACCCAGGAAACATATGGGGTGTTTTCGGCATAGGAGCGACTAACGAGAACGATAACGTGGCTTCGTTCTCCGGTGGTGCTAGGATTTACTGGCCCTATATACCTCCAGACTGGCCCTTCAACGGCACCTACCCCTCAGTCTACTTAAAGCCTGATTTCGCAGCGCCCGGGGTGAGGATAGTGTCGAGTATTCCTGGAGGAGGTTACGCCGCGTGGAGCGGGACTTCCATGGCTACCCCACACGTGGCCGGATTAGTTGCGCTCATATACCAAGCTACTAAGTGGGATAAGTATCAGGTGCCTGAAATCCCTCTAAGAATTTACGAAATCCTCATGCACACTTCCCTTGATCTAGGGGTGCCTGGTCAAGACACTAGGTATGGTTGGGGGCTGATTGACGCGTACCAAGCCATTAAGAAGGCGATTGAGGTAGCGAAGACCAGCGGTGTTAAGGGCTTCGTACGCGATAGTTATGACAACACTCCAATACCTTACGTTGATGTGTACGCGTACGACTACAGAGGGAATTTAGTAGCGTATACGCAAACTAACGCTTCAGGTTACTACATACTCCCGCTGGATCCCGGGCACTACACGGTAGTGTTTAGGAGATTCGGTTATGATGAAGCCCGAATGGATGTTGAGGTGATTCTACATAACGGGACTATAGTCGGGTCAGTCACGGATAGAATTACCGGGGAACCATTAATTAACGCAACGATATACGTCGTGGAAACTAACTCGATAACTCGCACGGACGCCGAGGGACATTACAAGATATCTGTTCAGCCGGGTAGGTACACTCTAAAAACCCTCGTTAAAGGGTACTTCAACGAGACTAAGCAGGTGGTTATTGGGGAGGGCGAGTTAGTGCTGGCTGATTTCCAGCTCTACCCTCTGAGTTCCCAGGCCATCGCTTACGTGCAGGTATATGAGCTTCTCAGCGGTGACCCCCTGCAAGGAGCTAGTGTGAGCATACTAGAGCTCGGGATCAGCGAGACCACGAATTTCACAGGTATAGCAAGGTTTGATGGAATACCTCCAGGCGCTTACACCCTAGTAGTCTCTAAGGAGTATTACGCGACCAGAACTTACAATGTCTACTTAAGTCCTGGCGAGCAACTCATCTCGATAGATACGGCATTCTTGATTGGCGTGATGTCAAGAGATAAGGATGTGTTCGGTAATGATATCAAGCAGGCCTTAATATCCCAAGGGTATCCGAGTTACGCTATAGAATTGCTTGATCCTCTTCAGGTCGGGAAATCCTACAAAGCCTTAATAATCAACTACTTAGGGAGTGATCCAGGCTCGAGCGGGTTAGTTGACTTCTTGAACCGGATGATCAACAAAAACACATCGCTAATATTCCTTGATTCTTGGGGAACATATTATAATTTCGGTGGTTACCTACTCTACAAATATAGGGACATTGTTAACTCATACGGTTACCCGGCACCCCTCTATAGGACTGAAGGCTATAGTTTTGGTATGATGGTGAATGCGTTGGAACCTAATAACAGCATCTTTGCTGGGATAAGTTTTGATGAGGGTACTAAATTCTATATCGGGGTCTCACCTTCTAGTCGAGTAGATTTCTCAGCTTATCAGGGATTCCTACAGCCAAGTAATGGGGAGCTAACCTACCTTGGTGAGTTAATTCAGGGAGGCACTGTCTACGGATACAGCTTAGTCACTTGGAGTAGGGCTCCCAGGACGAGTCAGTGGGTCTTCCTCAGCGTAGGAGGTAGCTATCATTGGGCTAAGTACATGGAGAGCGGGCAAGACCTTCAGTACTCCCTAAACATGAGGAGATTACTCTTCAACGCAGTAGTGTGGGTTTTAGGGATAACCGCATCTAACGAAGCTAATTCCTTGAGTGAGTCTGTTAACAGCTTTAAACAGCCCGGACTAATCGGCATATCTGCTTTTACGGAGGTCAACGTGGTCTTGGCGAGGAAGCCTCACGGGTGGGTGGCTGGTAGGGTGGTCGCCGCCGACACTGGCCTCCCAATCAGAGGTGCTGAGATCATAGTAACGAACACGCCAGTAAGAACCTACACGAATGAGAGCGGGTCGTTCACTATCTGGCTTCCTGAAGGGTCTTACGAGCTAGGCATATACGCTAGGGGATATTACGAAGTCAAGGAGTCTGTCACAGTTGAGGTCGGCAAGACTAGTTATGTCACGGAGACCCTTTATAGGAGACCTAGAGCCGCGGTCATGATAGATTTCGCGGGTCAGATCACGTTATTACTGCAGTCAAGAGGCTGGTACGCTCAAGCCTTCAGAGACTGGAACTCCCTGTATAAGGAGCTCGGCTTCTACGACGTCCTAGTATTAGCTGGAGAGTACATAGGCTACTCTGATTTATGGCCTGACAAAACAACATTCGAGAAAGTGCTTAACCTAACCTACCAGCTCGGAATAGGAGTAGTATTCCTGAATAACTACTTCGAGCACAGGTACATTAAACACTACCCGTACGGAATCAACATACTCTACTATTACTATAGGAATCCCGCCAGTGTTGGCGCTAGCTACGAGGATGGACCCGTATACTACCTCATAAACCAGAAACACCCGATAGTAGCAGGATATGAGATAGGTGAAAGAGTCTACCTAGTTTACGGGGGAGACTACGATTATGCGTGGTTTAGTAAATGGGATGGTGATGTGGTCGCCTATGTCGGTGCGGAGAATGCTGGGGTAAGAGGGTTAGGAATCGGGGTTAAGATAACTCAACACGGGACTAGGTGGGTTTTACTAGCTGGCTTGGCTCCCGAATTATGGACTAACATGGATCACTGGAGTGATGACGCTAAGGAAATACTCTATAGAGCTATCTCTTGGGCTGCTGTTAAAGCGGTAGGAATCTCTGTCACGCCGTTTAACGTGTACGTTGGTGATTTAATAACTGTGGAAATCCCACCCCTACCCGGCACGATATATTCTGTGCTGATCGACAATACCGTGGTCTTAAGAGACGTTATAGGGAAGAATCAGACAACGATCATTAAGTTGAGGATTCCGAACCTTGAGAGAGGAATCCATAAGGTCGTAGTGGTTAGCGAGGGCATGTATTACGG
>DAIRVF010000035.1:0-10442 GCA_036802965.1 Zestosphaera sp. | reverse complement strand
CCCGGGACCTACGGGTTAAAAGCCCGCCGCTCTACCTGGCTGAGCTACGGGCCCAGCCCACTCATTTATATTTATTAACTCCTTTAAAACTTTATTGATTTGGTCGAGGTTAAAAGCTTAAAATGTGTGTTCTAGTTTTCTTGTTTAGCGGAGGAAATCGGTGGGGAAATAGATGAGTGAGAAACCTAAGTTTAAAATACTTGAGCATGAGTTGGTTCCTGAGCACGAGGTTTTAAAACCTGAGGAAGCTATTGAGGTCTTGAGGTCTCTCGGGGTTAGGCCTGAGCAACTGCCGCATATTAGGGCTTCAGACCCGGTTGCTAGGGCTATAGGGGCTAAGCCCGGCGACATAGTTAAGATAACGCGTAAGTCCCCAACAGCCGGTAAGATTGTTGTTTACAGGTTCGTTATAGCTGGGTGATTGGGTTGGAGGACCCGGTCAAGTTAGATAAGGAGGTTCGTTGGTTACTCGTGGAGTCTTTTCTGAAGGAGAAGGGTCTCGTGAAGCAGCATCTTGATTCTTATAATACCTTCGTGACTTCAGGGATTAAGAAGATAGTTAAGGAGTTAGGTAGGGTTGAGATAGCTCACCAGAAGATATACCTGGAGGTCATTGACGTCAAGATCGGTGAGCCGGAGCTTAGGGAGATTGAGGGCGCTGTCTTGAGAGGTTTAGAGAACCTCAACCCAACAATCGCCAGGATCCGTAACTTGACGTACAGCGCGCCAATGTATCTCACAATAGCTATACACGAGGACGGCTTCGAACATGTGGAGGATAATGTTCCGTTAGGGTTTATGCCGGTGATGATTAGGTCGGTGCTAGACCCTACGAGTAGGCTCAGTAAGGAGGAGCTCATTAGGTATGAGGAGGACTGGAGAGATCCTGGGGGTTACTTCATAATAAACGGGTCTGAGAGGGTTATAGTAGGTCAGGAGGACTTAGCACCTAACAGAGTGTTAGTTGATTACGGTAGGGAGGCTTCCTCAATAACTCACACCGCTAAAGTAATCTCGGCTTCCGCCGGGTACAGAGTCCCGATAATACTTGATCGCTTGAAGGACGGGACACTCACCATCAACTTCCCCTCAATACCTCAGAAAGTCCCCTTCGTGATCATGATGAGAGCGTTAGGCCTGGAAACGGATATGGAGATAGCTTTAGCTGTTTCCCCAGACCCTGAAATACAGAAGGAGTTAATCCCCTCTCTCTACGCTGCTAGAGAGATCAGAACTCATGTTGAGGCGCTAGATTACCTGGCCTCAAGAGTCACTATAGGGATCACAGACCCTGAAGCTAGACGTAACAGGGTTCTCCAAATACTCGACATGTACTTTATGCCTCACCTAGGCAACACCCCGAATACCAGGATCCTTAAAGCCCTCTACTTAGGTCAGATGGCGTGTAAGTTGATAGAGTTGGTTCTGGGTAGGAGGAAACCAGACGATAAAGACCACTACGCTAACAGGAGGTTGAGGTTAGCCGGTGATTTAATGGCTCAGCTCTTCAGGGTTGCTTTTAAGGCCTACATGAAGGACTTAAGGTATCAGGTGGAGAGGTACAGGCTTACTAAGGGGAGGAAGCTCTCCCTAAGAGCTTTGGCCAGACCAGACATAGTCACTGAGAGACTCAACTACGCTCTAGCTACGGGTAATTGGGTAGGTAATAGAACGGGGGTTAGTCAGATACTTGACAGGACTAACTGGATTTCCATGCTGAGTCATTTGAGGAGGACTGTAGCCCCGTTGAGCAGGGGTCAGCCGCATTTTGAGGCCAGAGACTTACATCCAACTCAGTGGGGGAGGATATGCCCCTTCGAAACTCCTGAAGGACCTAACTGTGGTTTAGTTAAGAATCTAGCTCTCTCAGCTTATATCACTGCAGGAGTGGAGGAGTCCTCCGTCATACCGCACATCCTCGAACTCGGCGTAATGAGCTTGCTTGAGGTTTACGAGAGGCTTAGGAAAGGCGATGAGGAACTTATGGAGAGGGTGACTACCTACGCTAAGGTCTTTCTAAACGGTACTTTAATAGGGTATTACCCCAAGGAGGACGCTTACGAGTTAGTGAATAGTTTGCGGAGGTTGAGGAGGTCCGGGAAGCTACATCACGAGGTAAACGTCTCTTACGTAAGGACTGAGTATATAAACGAGGTGCACATAAATTGCGATAGTGGGAGGGTTAGGAGGCCCTTACTAGTTCTGGAGAAGGGTAGGGTGAGGATAAGTAGTGATGTCGTGGAGAAGCTTAAATCCGGCAGTATCACGTTCAGCGACTTAGTTAGTATGGGCATTGTTGAGTACTTGGACGCTGAGGAGGAAGACAACGCGTTGATAGCTTTAGAGCCTGAGGAAGTAACCCCGAAGCATACGCACTTAGAGCTCTATCCACCGTCGATCCTAGGCGTTGCAGCTGTTTTAATTCCTTATGCTAACCACAACCAATCACCACGTAACGCGTATGAGGCAGCTATGGCTAAGCAAGCAGTTGGTTTGAACGCCGCTAACTTCCACTTAAGGTTTGATAGTAGGGCTCACTTCCTGCACTACCCGCAGAAACCTGTCGTGCAGACCAGGTTCTTAGACTTGATAGGGTTTAACTCAAGACCTGCTGGACAGAACTTCATAGTTGCGGTGCTTTCGTTCACGGGCTATAACATGGAGGACGCCGTCATAGTGAATAAATCTTCTGTTGAGAGAGGGCTTGCTAGGTCAACCTTCTTCAGGGACTACAGTACTGAGGAACTCAGATATCCTGGTGGTCAAAGAGACATCATAGGGATCCCAGACATTAAGGTGAAGGGCTATAGGGGTAAGGAGAACTACGAGTTCTTGGATGAGGACGGCATAGTGCCTCCCGAGGTCGACGTGGTCTCGGGTAAGGTTCTCATAGGCAAGACATCGCCCCCGAGATTCCTGGAGGAGTATAAGGAGTTCGGCTTGGTTGGTGAGGCTAGGAGGGACTCCTCAGTTAGTTTGAGGCACGGTGATAGAGGGATCGTGGATACTGTGGTGGTGACTGTTGACGGCGAGGGTAATAAGTTCATAAGAGTTAAGGTGAGGGATTTAAGAATTCCTGAGATAGGAGATAAGTTCGCGTCAAGACACGGGCAGAAAGGTGTGATAGGCTTGTTAGTTCCTCAGTACGACATGCCGTACACGTTTGAGGGCGTGACTCCTGACTTGATAATTAACCCGCACGCGTTGCCCTCCAGAATGACTGTAGGTCAGTTAATCGAGTCTATAGCTGGTAAGGTAGGCTCTCTCAGGGGCAGGACTGTTGACGGCACGCCATTCTTTGGTGAGAAACCTGAGGATTTGAGGAGGGAGCTCTTACTGTTTGGTTATCCACACGACGGTACTGAGCCTATGTATGATGGCAGGACAGGTGAGCTGATATCAACCCCCGTATTCATAGGGGTCGTATACTATCAGAGGCTACACCACATGGTGGCGGATAAGCTACACTCGAGGTCTAGAGGTCCTGTGCAATTACTGACCAGGCAACCTACTGAGGGCAGGGCTAGGGAAGGAGGCTTACGTTTCGGCGAGATGGAGAGGGACGCGATAATAGGTCACGGCGCTACGATACTGCTTAAGGAGAGACTTCTGGATAGCTCGGATAAATACACAATATACGTGTGCGAGAAGTGTGGGCTTCTAGGATGGTTTGACAGGAATAAGGGTAAGTACGTGTGTCCTGTGCACGGTGAGGAAGGCAGCATAGTCTCCGTTGAGGTTTCTTACGCGTTTAAGCTATTGCTGCAGGAGATGATGAGCATGCTAATATACCCCAAGATAATACTTAAGGAGAAGTTCTCGGGTGAGTGATCATGGTCGCTGAGAAGGAGATAAGGAGTATTAAGTTCGGTATATTGTCGCCGGACATGATAAGGAAGATGTCGACGACAGCTATAGTGACTCCCGACGTCTACGACGAGAACGGCATGCCTGTTAAGGGAGGGGTCATGGATCCTAAGCTGGGCGTCATAGAGCCGGATCAGAGGTGTGAGACGTGTGGTAATAAGCTGGCTCTTTGCCCCGGACACTTCGGCAGCCTCGAGCTCGCTAGGCCGGTCATACACATAGGGTTCGTTAAGCACATTTACGAGTTGCTTAGAGCTACGTGTAGGAAGTGTGGGAAGCTTAAGATACCGGAAGACGAGATCGAGAGATACTTGAGGTTGCTGGAGAAGTTAAGGGATAGGTGGCCTCAGCTAGCTGAGTCCCTCTCAGAGTATGTGAAGAGGAAAGCTATGAAGGTTTACGAGTGCCCTCACTGTGGTGAGAGGCAGTATAGGATACGTTACGAGAAACCCACCACGTTCATCGAAGAGGGTCCTCTTGGGAAGCTGACGCCCACGTTCATTAGGGACTGGCTTAGCAGGATTCCTGACAGACACTTAAGGGTTATGGGTTACGATCCTGAGACCGCGCACCCGGCGTGGGCAATAATAACTGTTCTGCCTGTGCCGCCGATAGCGGTCAGGCCCTCAATACTTCTTGAGACCGGCATAAGAGCTGAGGACGACCTAACTCATAAGTTGGTTGACATAATAAGGACTAACGAGAGGCTTAAGGAAGCTATAAACGTGGGATCCCCCGAGATAATAATAGAGGATTTGTGGGACCTACTCCAATACCATATAACGACGTACATAGATAATGAGGTTCCCGGCGTCCCGCCGGCTAAGAGGAGGTCTGGGTCTCCTTTAAGGACCTTAGCCCAGAGGCTTAAGGGTAAGGAAGGTCGTTTCAGGAATAACTTGTCGGGTAAACGTGTTGATTTCTCTGCTAGGACCGTGATATCCCCTGATCCGTACTTAAGTATTAATGAGGTAGGGGTTCCCGTTGAGGTCGCCATGAACCTGACGGTGCCCGTCAGGGTGACTCCGTGGAACGTGGATGAGTTGAGGAGGTATGTGCTGAACGGGCCTTTCAAGTATCCTGGAGCTAACTACGTCGTAGAGCCTAACGGGCGTAGGCTGGATCTCAGGTATAATAAGGACTTGAAGGCTGTTGCTGAAGCTCTGAAACCTGGTTTCGTGGTTGAACGTCACTTAATAGACGGTGATATAGTTCTCTTTAATAGGCAGCCCTCACTCCACAGGATGTCGATAATGGCGCACGTGGTGAAGGTGCTTCCGGGCAGGACCTTCAGGCTTCACTTAGCTGTCTGCCCGCCTTACAACGCGGACTTCGACGGGGATGAGATGAACTTACACGTTCCTCAAACCCCTGAGGCTCAGGCTGAGGCACGCATGCTGCTCCTGGTTCAGGACCACATACTCTCGCCGAGGTATGGCGGGCCTATAATAGGGGGTATTCAAGACTACATTAGTGGTGGGTACCTGCTCTCGTCTAAGGCTACTTACCTAACTAAGGACAGGGTTTCAGATCTTCTCGCTAGCATAAACTACGAGGGCGAGATACCTGAGCCAGCCATACTGGCTCCGAAGCAGGCCTGGCTTGGTAAGCAGATAATCAGCTTGCTCCTCCCGGAGGACTTCAACTTCGCTAAGGAAGCTAAGATCTCTAGTGGTTTGTTTAAGTGTCAGGACGAGGAGTGTTTCTGGGATTCCTACGTCTTAGTTAAGAAGGGGAAGTTCTTGATGGGCGTGATAGATAAAAACTCTATAGGTGCTCAACAGCCTGAGTCCATGCTGCATTACCTAATCATGGAGTACGGGTCCAGCTTCGGGAGGCAGTTCATGGACAGGGCTTTCAAGCTCTTCTTAAGGTTTATTGAGATGAGGGGGTTCACGATGACTTTAGACGATATACTGATACCTGAGCACGCTTACGAGGAGATCAGAGAGGTTTATAAGAAGGCTTTAGAGGAAGTTAATAAGGCTCTCAAGCTTTACGAGGAGGGGAAGCTGGAGGTTACTCCCGGGCGAACACTCGAGGAATCGCTGGAGCTTAAGATACTCGAGATATTGTCTAAGGCTAGGGATGAGGCTGGCGAGATCGCCGTTAAGTACCTTAACCCATTCAATAACGTCTTCATCATGGCTAAGACAGGCGCTAGGGGTAGCGCTCTGAACATTACTCAGATGGCCGCTATGCTGGGTCAGCAATCCGTCAGGGGTGAGAGAATACATAGGGGTTACATGAACAGGACCCTACCCTTCTTCGAGAGAGGCGATATAGGGCCTGAAGCGAGAGGGTTTGTTGTGGACTCATTTGTTAAGGGGCTCACACCGATAGAGATGTTCTTCCACGCGGCCGGTGGTAGGGAGGGCTTGGTAGACACCGCCGTCAGAACTTCGCAGAGCGGCTACATGCAGCGTAGGCTCATAAACTCGTTGCTAGACGTGGTTGTGGAGTATGACGAGACTGTGAGGACAGCGTACGGGGACTTAATACAGTTTAGATATGGTGAGGACGGGGTAGATCCTAAAAACACTTCCTTCGGTAAGGCAGTGAACGTTGATAGGATAGTTAAGAAGCATGTGGGGTGGAAGATAGGATGAAGAAGTCTAAGCAGGGGAAGACTAAGCAAGGGAAGGCGTCGCGTAAGAAGAGTAAGAGTAAGGTTAAGCCACCTACAACTAAGGCAGAGGAGATTCTGGAGAAGGTTGCCGAGCCTTACCACGTCGTAAGTAGTTTGATGAGTAGGGTTGAGGTGGTTCCGGAGCTCGCTGACGAGATAAGGAAGAGTCTTCTGAACCTGTACGTTTTCCAGGGTGTTACTCAGGAGGAGGCTCTCCTTAAAGAGTTGACTAGGTATAACGAGGTAGCTCTTAAGATTAAGGAGTTCTTGGAGCCGGTCAAGGATTACGTTCCTGAAGCCATCTACAACGAGATGTTGCTGACTCTCTTCAAGTATCGCGTTAAGCACGACTTAAGCGATTCTGAGTTAGCTGCTATAGTGGATGACTGTGTCAGGACCTACCTGCACTCACTGGTTGATCCAGGGGAGCCTGTGGGTACTGTGGCTGCTCAGTCTATAGGTGAGCCGGGCACCCAGATGACTTTAAGAACGTTCCACTTCGCCGGGGTTAGGGAACTGAACGTGACTTTAGGTCTGCCTAGACTCATCGAGTTAGTGGATGCTAAGAGGGTTCCCGAGACCCCCATGATGGAGATACACTTGAGTGAGGAGTTTAAGTATAATGAGGCTAAGGCTAGGGAGGTGGCTAGGAAGATAGAGTTGACTACATTAGAGACCGTGACTAGGTCGGCGGACATAGATCTCTCTGAGATGAAGCTCTTCATAGAGTTAGACCCTGAGATGCTTTACGATAAAGGTGTCACGCCTGACGAGGTCGTTAAGGTATTGTCTAAGGGTAAGTCGCTTGCCGGCAAGGTCAGCGTCTCTGAGGAGAACCCCTACCTAATCGTTATCGAGATACCTAAGAGTTACAGTGACATCATCAAAGCACAGAAATTCAGGGACAGGTTGCTGAAGGTTAAGATTAAGGGATTGAAGGACATCAAGAAGGTAATACTTCAGAAGAGGAGGGATCAGGAGACTGGGAAGGAGTACTACGTCCTCATTACCTCAGGCTCTAACTTAGACGCCGTGTTGAGGATAGGGGGTGTTGATCCTAGGAAGGTGAGGACGAACAGTATTCACGAGATAGAGGAGGTTCTAGGTATTGAGGCTGCTAGGGAGGCCTTGATAAGGGAGATCAAGAATACCTTGAATGAGCAGGGTCTAGACGTTGATTTAAGACACGTCATGTTGGTTGCCGACATGATGACTAGATCGGGTTCTGTGAGACCTATAGGCAGGCACGGGGTTGTCGGTGAGAAGCCCAGCATCCTGGCTAGAGCAGCTTTCGAGGTTACTGTGAAGAACTTGTTTGACGCGAGTATTAGGGGGGAGACAGACCAGATAGTCGGGGTTACGGAGAACGTTATCATAGGGCAGTTAGCACCTATCGGGACTGCCTTAGTAGAGCTTAAAATGAATCCTATGAAAATTAAAGCATTGGTGAAGAGAGAAGAGGGGTGATGTTGGGTGTCTCAGGAAGTCTCTTTAGAAAACTCTATAAAGCTCCTTTACAAGACTGGGAAGGTTGTTTTAGGTTCTAGGAAGTCTGTTAAGTTGGTTAAGTCCGGTAAGGCGGTGGGCGTGGTCTTAGCTAGTAATATTCCTAAGCACGTGGTCGAGGACTTCATATACTACGCTAGGTTAGGTAACGTCAAGATAATTCGCTACGCCGGCAGCAGCTACGAGCTCGGGGCTTTGCTAGGTAAGCCCTTCCCGGTCTCGGCGATCGCTATTATAGATCCTGGAGACTCAAATATTTTAGAGGTGGGTGAACAGTAGGTGCCCGTGAAGTTAACAGGTGACGAGCTGAAGTACATAGCTCTCTTAGGGGATATCACGGGCGTTACCGCTAAGGACTGCGTAATCGATGACGAAACCAACACCATCATATTCATAGTGCCTCCGGGGACCGCGGGTCTCGTAGTGGGGTTTAAGGGCAGGAACGTGAAGCAACTTGCTAAGATGCTTGGAAGGCGTGTGGAGATCGTGGAGTGGGCTGACACGCTCGAGGACTTCGTTAAGAATTTATTCTTGCCGGCGAGGGTGATAGGTGTTAGGCTTAACAAGCTTAAGGACGGTAAGAAGGTTTTGCTGATTAAGGTCTCGCCGGAAGATAAGGGTATAGCGATAGGGAAGAACGGCAAGAACGTTAATAAAGCAAGGAAAATTCTTAAGAGGTACTATGACATCGACTCAATCACGGTTTCTTAGGGTCCCTCTTAGCTGATTGAATGCTTATAAGTGGTTTTCAGATTATCTAAATCAGGTGGTGAGTGGGTGCCGGGTAGTAAAGCGCCTAAAGGTCTCTATGCTGCCAGGAAGTTGAGGTTGAAGAGGCTTAAGTTTCGCTGGAGTCAGAGAGAGTTCAGGATAAGGATTCTTAGACTTAAGGAAAAGCACGATCCCTTGGAAGGAGCTCCTATGGCTAGGGGGATAGTCTTAGAGAAGGTAGGTATTGAGTCACGCCAACCTAACTCTGCTTTAAGGAAGTGTGTTAGGGTTCAGTTAGTTAAGAACGGTAAGGTAGTCACGGCGTTCGTCCCTCAAGACGGTGGAATTACGTTCATCGACGAACATGACGAGGTGGTAATCGCCGGCATAGGCGGTACCCTAGGCAGGTCTATGGGTGACTTACCTGGGGTTAGGTATAAGGTGATAATGGTTAACGGGGTCTCCTTAGACGCCCTACTTAAAGGGAAGAAGCAGAAGCCTCTTAGGTAGGTTTCCCTCACTCTTCTTCTAGGAAGTCGTCATCGTTTATCGGGTTTAAAGCCTTAGATATCTCTAGGACTTCCTTAGTCACGTAGATGGGTTTGTTGAATATGAGAGAAACGAATATCGCGTGACTCGGTATCATCTTCTTCTTTAGTGTGACCCCGTTTATCTTTATGTGTATTGAGGCGTTGTAGACCCCTCTGCTAACGTCATATGAGTCTATGACCACTCTCTTAATAGAGTTCTTTATCTCCCTCAATTTAGGGGCCAGAAGCAAGAGAACGTCGTAGATGGACTCTCTCTCATTACTTACCGGGTTGAGTGGTTCCCCACTAACTGGGTTATTTAATCTCTCTATCGCTTTAGCTATCTCTAGGGGGATGTTGTAGAGTGTGAATACCTCGTCGTTTTCCAGGTAACAGTGGAGAGCTGCTATCTCGATAAATTCTTCTAGGTCACTCATCATCACTGGCTCCACCCCCACAACCCTCAGCAACCTGCCCTCACTCTCTTCCCCCACTAGTTCATCACCTACTGAGCGTTGGTGCTACGAGCACATGACACGTTCCGAGCTCTCTTGTTGTTAGAGATTATAAACTTTAGTTTCAAGCGTGGTCTTAGGCTAGTTACGTGATTTTTCATTAGTTTCGGGAGCTCTTGTATGGGTTAGAGAAACCTTTATAAGTCTTTAAATATGTTTAGGTTAGGTTGAAGGAAATGGGGGTCGAAGAAGCGAGTATAATGTCTGTTGAGGTAAAACTTTTCGGCAGGTGGGGTTTCGAGAACATAGTTGTTAGGGATCCTAGCCTGAAGAAGTATATATCTTTGAAGCCTGTTTACGTCCCGCACACTGGCGGGAGGCACGAGCATCAGAGGTTCGGCAAAGCTAACGTACCCATCGTTGAGAGGCTGATTAATCAGTTGATGAAGCACGGGAGGAATACCGGTAAGAAGCACCTAGCTTACAACATAGTTAAGAGAGCTTTCGAGTTAATAGAGCTTAAGACTAAGGAGAACCCTCTGCAGGTTCTTGTGAGAGCTATTGAGAATGCAGGTCCTCGTGAGGAGACTACTAGGATAATGTACGGTGGTATCGTGTACCATGTTGCGGTAGATGTTTCACCGCTTAGGAGGGTGGACTTAGCTCTCAGGTTCATGACCGACGGGGCTAGGGAATCCGCGTTCAGGTCTGCTAAGTCTATCGCCGAGTGCTTGGCTGAGGAGA
>DAIRVF010000034.1:0-11057 GCA_036802965.1 Zestosphaera sp. | reverse complement strand
GGCACCCCCGCCAATAATTATAAGTAGTTGACCCGTTAATAAGAATTTACGCATTGTTAGTTATTGACGCTTAATAAGCGTTCTTAACCGAATATCACGCCGTGTTAAGTACCGAGTGTTTCTCTAAGTTTTTTCCTCACGGTATCCGCAACCACCTTCCCGTCGATCTTACCTCTCACCTTCTTCATGACCTCGCCCATCACTATGTTGAACGCTTTTTCCTTCTTAGCTAGTAAGGTTTCTCTTAAGGCCTCTATAACCTCATCTATTAGCTTCTCTAACTCGCCGATCCCCACTCCGGTGTATTTCCTGATTAATTCTTCTAGGCTAACCTCGCCTCTCTTGACTGAATATTCCCTTAGTATCTCAGGTATTGCGTCTTTACTTAAGATATTCTCGCCGACTTTCTCCAGGATTGTCTTTAGTGTTTGCTCGTCTATCACGCTAACGTCAAGCCCCTCCGATTTAAGCCCCTTCAAATGTATTATTAGTGTCGTGGCTATTATGTGGGGTTGTACCTTATTACCTAATTCCTCAACTAAGTTTAAGTATGTATGAATTAATGGGTCTCTAATCAATTGCTCGGCAAGAGTTTTCGTGAGTTTATGTTCCCCTATCAAACGGGTTAGAAGATCTTCAGGCGTTGGCGGTTTAAGGCGCTCAGCTTCCTCGAGGAGTTCTTGAGTGACCGGGATGGGCCTAATATCCGTTTCTGGATACATCCTCATAGCGCCTGGCTGAGGCCTCATATATCTGGTAGTGCCGTCAGGGTTGGCCGCGCGCGTCTCCTTAGGTATCCCGATCAGCGCGTGCCGAGCCCTATCCACAACAGCTTTAAGAGCTCTCTCAGCCGATTCCGCGTCACTGATTACCAGGACGTACGCGTCCCTCTCCCTATCCAGTGAGAGGAGCCTGAAAACAGCGTCTTTCTCCTCCTCTGAGATCCCGTAGGAAGGCAGCTCATCACTATGTATTATGCCCCCCACCCCACCCCAAGCCTTCGCGTAATCAGAGAGTTCCGTGCCAAACCTTCTCCCAGGCATTAACTCAGTCTTCAGTAATCCGCCAAAGCCTTTCAGCGGTGTCGCGTATATTCTGAGACCCTTACTTAGCGAGGAAGTCACTAACCTGCTCTTACTGCTTAAGAAAACGTCGGTCACGTCAACAATCAAGTAAGGTAAGTCACTCTCCCTAACCCCCCTTCTAATCAACTCATCTCTTATTTCAAGTAGCCTCAGCTGCCTCAAAACCTCGTATTCCACTACCTTAGGTATTAACTCGAGCTTTCCAACACCCTTTACCTCGGTTTTAACGCCCCCCATTATCGATATGTTTAGGTCTTGTCTTATGGTGCCGATCCCTCTCTTGACCTTACCGCTAAGTCTAAGCAGCAACCCTAACTTGAAAGCAACCCTCATGGCTTGCTCAGGGCTTCTTATGTCGGGTCCTGTAGCTATCTCGATGAGCGGTATGCCCAGCCTGTCTAAGTTATACTTAACATAACCCCTCCCCTCATCAACCTTCCTCGCAGCGTCTTCTTCAAGACATATAGTCTGTATTCTTATCAAGCCGTCATCATCTGCCAGATAACCGCCTACAGCGACTATAGCTGTTCTCTGAAAACCTGTAGTGTTTGAGCCGTCAACAACTATCTTCCTCATAACCTCTATCTCGTCAACGGGCGTGGAGTTCAGGGCCTTAGCTATGGCCAACGTTATTAAAACTGCCTCCCTATTCAGCTCGTGAGGAGGCTCCTCATCCAGCTCCACCAAGCAAGCGTGATTCTCCGGTACCTCATATATTATGTTCTTCCCCTTCATGATCTCGTACTGAGCCGCGGGATCAACTTCACCAACCTCACTCTTAGCAACCTTCAGGAATCTCCTCACCTCTCTTTTAGGAACCTCATCACTAGTTAACTCAGCAGGGCATGAACAGAAAAGCTTTTCTTTAGTAGCTAGTTGCTGATGTATCTCAATACCGACTCTCAAACCTATCGAGGAGTAGTCAATACTCATGAGACCACACCGGGAATAACGAGTCCTTATGTATCGGGTTATACTCGTAAGCTATGTTCCTGTGAAAAAGCTCTACGTAGTCTTTCCTGTCAAGACCTGGATAGCTACCGAGCATCCAAGACAGCTTAACGTAAGCAACCTCACTTAAGATATCATGTCCTGGTATAGCACCGGCTTTAAGGAGCCTCCTACCGGTACTGTAGACATTCATGTTAACCCTGCCAAATATTGTCTGAGTAGTCATGATTGTTAACACCCCCTCCTCAGTAGCTCTGGCAACACTATCAACACAAGCGTTTCTTATGTGACCTAACCCAGTTCCTTCAATGACTATGGCTCTATACCCCCTATCAACTAAGAAATCGATGATACCGCACTCCATGCCCGGATAAAACTTCAGTAACACAACCCTATCACTAAACTTGCTCACAACCTGGAAATCCTCTCTTCTACCCCTAGCAATAAACCTCGGGTTAAGCATCTTAAACCTCATGCCCGGGAAGTCAACCCTAGCTAACGGTGCGTCATTTATTGATTGAAATGCGTCCCTCCTACTAGAATGCATTTTCCTGACCTTAACCCCCCTATGAGCTAAGACGTAATCGTCTGAGATAGTTCCATGCATGCACACCACCACCTCACCAAACGGCGCTTCCCTAAAGATTGCTAAGGAAGCCTTCATGTTGAGGACCGAGTCCGAGCTAGGCCTGTCACTACTCCTCTGAGAACCGACCAAGATGACTGGTACTGGGAGATTCCTTAAAGCAAAAGCTAGTGCTGAAGCTGTGTAGGTCATAGTGTCAGTTCCGTGAGCTATGAGAACCCCGTCAACACCTGACTCAATTAACCTACCTACCTCACTACCTAGCTCCGCCCAATACGCCGGCGTTAAGTCTTCACTAAACAATCTGCTATACTCTATCACAGCGAGTTCCGACGCGTAATCAGCGAATTCCGGGACCGCCTCGAGCAACTCAGTCGCAGTTATCGCAGGTCTCACGGCGCCTGTCTCGTAATCAACCTTACTAACGATGGTGCCGCCAGTACTCAAGAAAGTGATCCTGAGATTGCCGCCACCCTTCACCACACTACGGGAAAGTCCTGACTCATGGAAACCCACAACGTTTTCTTCTATGACCTCTACCTCAGCACCGCTAACGTCGACCCCCACGTTGTACCCGTTATCTAGCTTAATCACTAAGACATTCTCAGAACTAAACTCACTCTTAGGTAGAACCACGCCCTCATAAATTAGAGAACCCTTCCTAATCCTTACTCTATCTCCTACCCTCACTCCTGAAATCAAGCCAGCACCTCACTTAAGAAACTCTATTAACAAAATTATTTTTGAAAAGCTATGCGGTAGCCTTCCTCGCACTGGGCACAGACGAAGGAGGTATCACCGTAGGAACCGGAAGACCCGCTTCCTTCCTCTTCCTAATCCAATACTCACGCCTATTCCTCTGCCTAGGCGGGAAATTCCTCTTAGGCTTCCTCTCTATCTTCGGAGTCTGACTCCTCACTTTACCAGCCTTAGTCATCGAACCGTGCGTAGGCATGTCCTAGACCCGCATAAAAAATACTTCTAAAGATTATAAGCTTTTGATTAAGGACCCACGTGTCTTTAGTTTGAGACTCTCAGTGATAATGGAAAAAGCCGAAGCGGCAAACGATGATCTTAACGGACGTGAGAGCCTGTCCTTAATGATGCGGTGTTGTCAGGCGTTATGAAGTCTGTCTACGTGATCCTTAGCATATATAAATTTGTGTGAGTTATTTCTATTTGGTGCTAATGGTGAGGGTAGTAGCTCTTGATACGTTTATAGGGTCTCTAATAGCTGACGTTGATGGTAATGTACTCGTAAAACGTTTTAGTAGTAAGATTAACGTGAATGAGTTGGTTGAGCGCGTTCTGAAATTGGAGAATGGGGAGGTAACGGATGAGTTTGTTGCCTGTATTGAGGATTTGGTTAAGACCTACGGTGACGAGGTCGAGGTGGTGGTTCCGGATGAGGATCATGCGAGAGCGGTTTCTTCGATGAAGCTTAAAGCGCTTGTAGAGCCTGAGAATAGTGTTCTTCGAAGACTTCGTGATTCCTTGATTCAGATAGCGATTAATGAAGGTATTGTGAAATCTGAGGTTGAGTGGGTTATGTTCTTGAATCAAGTAATGCTTCAAGCAACTAGGATTAAGTTAAGGAGCTTTGCTGCTAAGAGGGACTTACTAGCTATTCAAGCCATCAGGTCTATAGATGACATAGATAAGACTATAAACTTATTCGCGTCCAGAATGCGCGAGTGGTATAGTGTTCACTTTCCGGAGTTAGACGACTTGATAGAGGATCATAAGATGTACGCTACGGTAGTTTACGAGTTTGGTAGTAGGGAGGAGATGACTCCCGAAAAACTCAGGAAGCTAGGCTTTAGTGAGAGTAGAGCTCTCAAGATCTACGATGCTTCTAGGAAAAGTATGGGTGCTGACTTATCGGAAGTGGATGTTGAGAGAATAAGAGATTTTGTTAACGTTATTCTAAATCTTTACGAGTTGAGGGATAGGCTTTCAGAATACTTAAGTCAAGTCATGAAGGAGGTAGCCCCTAACATAACGGAACTCGTGGGACCTACTCTGGGCGCGAGATTATTATCGCTTGCCGGAAGTCTCGAAGACTTGGCTAAGATGCCTGCAAGCACTATTCAAGTCTTAGGTGCTGAGAAAGCTTTGTTCAGAGCTCTAAGAACTGGCGGGAGACCGCCGAAACACGGCGTGTTATTCCAGTACCCGGAAATACACACAGCCCCTAAGTGGCAGAGAGGTAAGATCGCGAGAGCTGTCGCAACTAAGCTAGCTATAGCTGCTAAAGCCGATTACTTCACCGGCAGATTCATTGCGGATAAGCTTAAGAAAGATCTTCAGGAGAGGATTGCGGAGATTAAGGAGTTGTACGCTAAGCCGCCTGCCAAGCCCATGCCAGAGAAAGTTAAAGGGCCTGAAAGACCTCCATTTAAGAGGGGTAAGAGGAGGAGGGGTGGTAGGTGATAAAAGATGATAGAAGTAGTTAGTATTAAGCCTCATGAAAAGTATGGCGGCGTATACTTGGTTGAGTTAGAAGATGGTAGCATAAAACTAGCTACTAAGAACCTAGCTCCTGGTAAGAGAGTTTACGGCGAGAGACTGTACTTGTATGAGGGGGTGGAGTATAGGGAGTGGAACCCCTACAGGAGTAAGCTGGCTGGAGCGTTATTGAAAGGCGTAAAAGAGTTATTCATAGGTAGTGGTACTAAGGTCCTCTACCTAGGCGCTGGCTCGGGAACCACGCCGAGCCACGTATCGGATTTGGTTGGCGAGAAGGGGGTTGTGTACGCAGTTGAGTTCGCGCCTAGAGTAATAAGAGATTTACTGAGAGTATGTGAAGACCGCAAAAACTTAATCCCGCTATTGAACGACGCGCGCTTCCCGCAGAAATACTCACACACAGTCTCTTTGGTTGACGTCTTATACGCTGATGTAGCGCAGCCGGAGCAGGCGGCCATCGTGAACATCAACGCTAAGTACTTCTTGAGGGAGAATGGTTATCTCTACCTAGCTATAAAGTCTAGAAGTATTGACGTGACTAAAGAACCTGACGAGATTTATAAGCGGGAGATAGACACGCTGACTAAGGGAGGGTTCGAAATAGTTGATGTGGTCCATCTAGACCCCTTCGATAAAGACCACGCTATGGTGTTAGCTAGGTATACGAGAAGTTGATATTTATCTTCGAAAAGAAAAATTAAACACTTATATTACTGCATTACTTAGTTATTATTGATAATGATGGAGAGTAGAACGGGAAGTAAGGAAGTGCTTAAGAAGCTTTACGAAGGAGTTAACAACGTGTTAGAGAGAGTTAGCTTTAGATATGAGGTCATTAACTTTCCCGTTAAGTACAGGGAGAGATCTATAGACATAGTTGCTAGCAGTGACGAGCACGGGACACTCATAATAAGAGTTAAGGACTTAATGCACGTGAATAAGAACGAAGCACAGGACCTAATTAAGTCTTCGATGGCTTTAAACGCCGTACCTTTAATAATTTCAGAGACTCCTGACGTATACGAGAACATAGTGATTGAGAAAGAAGGTGTTTATTTACTTAGCTTAAAGACTTTCCAGAACATGTATTCCGGGAGAGATGAGTTAATAGCTCTATATAAGAGGGGGGAGCTATTCGTTAAAGTAGATAGTGAGGTCTTCTCTAGAAAGAGAACAGAACTAAGACATACGCTGACGTCTTTGTCATCCCTCCTGAATATCTCTAGGAAAACCTTGGAAACCTATGAGAAGAAGGGAGGGAACATAACCATAGAGACAGCTGAGAAACTAGCTTCGGTGTTAGGTGATGAAGTCATAAGACCTATATCAGCTAAAGACTTAAGGGAAGAGTTTGCCAGTAAGTCGATTAAAGAAGCTCAGGGATTCGCTAACGAGAATTTAATACGCGTGAAAACAAACCTTAAAGAGTTATTCGACGTGGATGAGAGCAAGATATACGAGATAAGAAGGTCGGCACCGGACTACATAATAAAAGATAGGGAGACCTTCATAACGGTGGATACGACTAGGTCCCGCAGATATGGCATGAGGGAGATGATCGTGAAGATCGGTGAGTGCCTGAAGTTCTCTAGAGTTACTGACGCGGATGTTAGTGTCGTTACAGACGATCCTGAGAAAGCGAAGATGATAAGAGATAGCTTATCGACTGTTGAGGGAGGAAAAGTTAAGATAATTAAGGTTTAGCTCAAGGATTTAAGAATACTCGCGAGCCTGAGCATGAAATGAAGTTCTTCATTAGTGGTCCTCCAGGCGTTGGTAAGACTACGGTGTTCCTTAAAGTCATTGAGTTACTGAGGGAGGACGGCTTAAGAATAGGTGGTTTTATTTGTCCTGAGGTCCGGGTAGGCGGGCGGAGGGTAGGTTTCAAGATAGTTGATTTAATAAGCGGTGAGGAGGGTTGGTTAGCCGAGCTATGTGAGGGTGGGGAGCCACGCATCGGGAGGTACTGTGTTAACGTGGAGACTGCCACAGCCGTGGGGGTCAACTCCATCAAGAAAGCAGTGGAGAATTCCGACTTGATAGCTATTGATGAGATAGGTCCTATGGAGTTATCGGTTCCTCAGCTTAAGTCGGCTATTTACGACGTTTTAAGAAGTGAGAGGGTTTTACTAGCCGTTATCCACTGGAAGCTGAAGGACACCATACTTAAGTCCTTGAGCAGTCGGTGGGAATTGTTTTCCGTGTCTCTCTCTAACAGGGACTGGATTCATAAAGACCTGTACTTTAGGATACGGGATTCACTATATTAGCTCCCAAACCGATGTTATTATCGGGTATGAGGAAACGGTGTCTCTGATGAGGGTGGAGCTGGAGCGACGTATATTGGAGATTGTTAAGCAGCGAGGCAAGAACGGCGTTATTCAGAGTGAGTTATGGTCTATTCTAGGGGTTGATAATAGGGAGGGCTCGCGAGCGGTCCTCAGCTTAGTTCGTAAGGGTTTGATAAAGAGAGAGCAAATGCTGTATAAGGGTAGGAAGACGTACGTGCTCAAATACGTGCCTGAGAAACTAGAGGAGGTATCTCTTAAAGTTAGTTTAAATCCGGTCATTAAGTTGCCGTGTTTTGTGTGCAGAGAGTTATACAGGTGTGGTACTGGAGGCTTCTTCAATCCATACAAATGCAACCTACTGACCTACTTTCTGCAAAGTAACTCAGATTAACTAGCTATGTGACGCACCTAAGCAAGGTTTCTAGGTCTGAGTCTGTTCTAATGTATTGAGGTGCTACGTGTGTCCTGCTAGCTTTGTAGCCGGCTTTCCTTAAGCATTCTAAGACTTTCTTGACTGAGGGCACGTTAGTTTTCAAGAACTTAGCTAGAGTAATTAGGTTATAGGCGGGTAAGCTAGTCTCTTCATTAACTAGAAATTCTAGTAGCTTAGCTAGCTTGCCACGTGACTGTAGGTAACTAAACTCATTACTTAGTAAATCCTGGAGGATCTTAAGGAATGAAGCGTTGACGAGCTCCCCTCTCCATAGAGGACCTAAGAGTTTCACAGGACCTCCACAAAAAGAACATACCTCGTCCCCCACTATCTTATTCGTGTATGTTCTGAAACCGCATCTATCGCATATTAGAAGATAGCTTACCTGATTAGAAAGGACTTCGCTAGCCTTAGTAGCTCCCCTAGAAACCCTCACGAAGACCCTGTAGTAATGTCCTGAGTAAAAGGAGAGCAGGGGTTCCACAACCCTGTCTCGAGTCGCCCCCCTCCTAGCCATGAAACCTAGCAAAACACGTAGTCCTACCTCAGCACCTACGTCATTAGGGAGTAGCCTAACGTCGTATCTCCTAGACCCGGCTATGTATTTAGACCCGCTTAAGGGTGCTGTGTCCGTCGCAGTAGCAGCTAAAACGCCGTGATTCCTGGTGGACCATATGCCGGCGTCAACGTACGGTGCTGGGGTCCCGTAAGGATCTATATCCACGAAAACGAAGGTGTATCCCAGAGACTTCAGCATGTAGAGGATTGCGTTAGCGTCTCCCCTGAAGACCCTTACCTTATCCTGGACATTATTCATGCGCACGTTTTCCTGAATTAACTTGAAGGCGTTGGGATCTAAGTCGTTAGCGTATACCTCATTGACGCCGGGAACCTCGATTGCGTACCTCACTGCTCTGACACCGGTCCCTGAGAACGGGTCGGCTACTCTCACAGGCTTCTCGAAATTCTGAGTTTTGAGTAGAGCAGTCAGTACTAGGACTGAAGCATCCCTATTCATGGTCTGAGCTGGGTTGTAGAAAACGGGTGCCCACGCAGGTTCGTACACATTATCAGGTCTTAAGTACTTCGCGGGGTTCGGGACCTTGATCCTCGCCTTACCTTCCTCGATAACTACATAATCCTCTGACATACCAGAAACACCGGCCTCCACCACGTATTCGAGTTACTCACACTTCCTTAAAGAAGAATTAGGTTGATATCTTAAAAATCAACCAAGCCAGTAAAGGTATTGTTAGGGAGAGTGATGCTGGAGCTACTCCTAATGACCGCTACCTTACTCTTAGTGTTGATCTCGATTACGGGCTACGATAAGTACGTAGCCGCGAAAATCCGCGGTCGCTTAAGGCGGGAGCAGGGGATTAACGAGGTACGAAGCAATTTAGGGGGGTACGAGGTAGATACCTTCACTAAGATGAAGGTTAAGAAGGTTAAGGCGTCTAAGATAGGTAGTTACTTGATTATCACGCTACTCGTTAGTGAGGGTGAGGAATCCGGTAGGGGTGAGGTGGTCGAGATAGATAATCCTGTTCTGCTAACCTACTTAGAAGATGAGGAGGACGTAACTACTTAATGAATTGTCCTTCATACTGCTTTATTAACTCCACGCTCTGTTTAGTGTCTATGAAGAGCCTCGTTGCCTCCTCAACGTCCTCAGGCGTTATCTCTTGGTGTTTCTTGCGTTCAGCTATTATGTGTGCGGGCCTGAGTAACTGGACAGCGTACCTAAGGCTATGGCTGACTCCTATGTCCGCTAACCGTTCAAGACCCTCCTTACTTAACTGGACTTCCTCTTCCTCCGCTCTAATCGATATTATCTGCTTTATTTCCTCTCTGCTGTATGGCTTCATTGGGATTATCAATAACCTATCTAGGAGGTCTAAGGGTATTCCATGAGGTGACTCAATATCGGTTCCTCTAATCTTGGTAACCCCCCTGTTGGTAGCTAGTATCAGTATAGGCGAGAACTCGGATTCGAGGACCTTAGTCAAGAAGGAGAATGCTTCGAGATCTAGGAGGTGTGCATCATCGATAAATAAAACGCCGGGAACTATCTCTCCCTTACCTTCCTCGAGCCACTTCCTTACCATGGAGTTAACGGATTTCCTCGTGTCTTCATCTATTTCTTTCTCTAACTCAACACCGAACAGGGAGGTTATAGAGAGTCTCTGACTAGCTACGTAGAGGTCTAGGTCGTTGAAGGTGAATACACGCACTATTTCCTTATCCCTCTTTACCGGTCCAGAAGGCATCTCCTCCTCGATACGTGTTGAGTCTATGTCGTAATATTTAGCTTCCTCAACCCCCTTAACCCGCCCTACCTTGTGTACTATACCTGTCTCCGCGTCTATCCATATGTGGTCGCCCCTCTTAATCCTGAGCTGAACTAATTGACTAGTTATTTCCTCACCCACCGATATAGTTATTGAGTCGTCCTTAGTTTCGAGGGTTATTCTAGCCTCCCCAGGTATTCTCGCGTACGGATTAAACGGATGTTTCACGAAACCTATTTTTATGTTCTTGACTACACCCTCGTAAACCTTCCTGACTTCTCTAACCTTAACGCCTATGGCTTTACGCACGGCACGCATGAGAACCTCTGTTTTCTTTACTTCTGTGGAGTATATCTCTGCACCATCTATGGCTACGAAAGGCGTGTCCTCGCCTAACTCCCTCGCTATAGCTACTGCCAGAGCGGTCTTCCCAGTACCTGGGGGGCCGACGAGTAAGATCCCCTTACCAGTCATCTTGCCTTGCCTTATGAGATCTACCACAACTCCCGCAGCTTTCCTCGCTTCTATCTGACCCACTAAGCCCCCCGCAACAGGCTTAGGCTCCATATTAGCGTCGAGTCCGAGACCCCTTATATGGCTGTGCAGGCTTAAGACTACCTCAGGCCTAACACTCTTAATCTCCCTAATCTCACTCACTTTCAGTCCCCCAATAATTATTAAATTATAGTTTTCTGATTTATTAGCGTTAGATTAACTTCATTTAGGGATGTACTAGATGCCGCAAAAACCTCAGCAAACCTCGGGAACCACGTCTAAGGAGTTAAGAATAATTGCTAGGCCAGCCACAACCATAGAAGCCGTTAAGAAAGACCCTGATAAACTAAAGCTACTTACCATAATAGATCACCTCAAAATAATATCTGAGAGAAGCTTGAATAGCTTAGTGTATGCGTTGTCTAAAGAGAAGAACATTAAGTTCAGGTATTCTTT
>DAIRVF010000033.1:0-11220 GCA_036802965.1 Zestosphaera sp. | reverse complement strand
CCTCACCGGCAGGAACAGCTGATACCATGGAGGTTTTTGCTCCAGTGACATTCACTGAGGAGGAGGTCCTTGAGTTAGCGAAGAAAGTTAAGGGATTTATTATTTGGGGCGGTACACTTAATCTCGCCCCGGCAGACGATATTTTAATACGCGTCGAGCATCAGTTAAAGCTTGATCCTACGTCGCAGATGGTGGCCTCCATACTATCCAAGAAATTAAGCATGAGCGTGAGTAACTTAATCATAGATATCCCTACCGGCAGGGGAGCTAAGGTAGAGAGTATTGAGGAGGCGAGAAACCTCTCCTCACTCTTCGTTCAGGTAGGTAATAAGTTAAATCTTAGCGTGAGGTGCGCTATAACTTACGGTGGTCAACCAATAGGGTACGCGATAGGGCCGGCTCTAGAAGCGCGTGAAGCTTTAGAGACTCTTATGGGTAACGGCCCTATGTCAGTTAAAGAGAAAGCCGTGGCGTTAGCCGGTCTCGTGCTCGAGGTCGCCGGCGTGGCTCCTAGGGGTAGCGGACGTAAAGTCGCTCTAGAGATATTTGAGTCTGGTAAGGCACTCCAAACCTTCTTAAAGATCGTTGAGGTTATGGGGGGTAACCCCAGCGTGAAACCTGAGGAAATACCCTTAGGTAGGTATAGGGTCGAGGTTAAGGCACCTATAGACGGATACGTTACAGGAGTTTATAACGATGCGTTATCACGTATAGCTATGGCTGCCGGAGCTCCTCAAGACAAAGGTGCGGGCGTGAAACTCTACGTGAAGAGGGGGCATAAAGTCAAGGAAGACCAAACTCTGTTAGAGATATACAGTAACTCTGAAGCCCTGTTGGATGAAGCTCTCAGATTGGTTGACGTCCTTAAGCCAATAACTATTGAGGGGATGTTACTGGAAACTTTCCCAGAGTATCTCTGACACGCAACTACAGCAGTTTCCTATCTTTGGTGTGTGGGACGCAGGATATTATCTTGCTTGAGGCCTTCCTTAACCTATTCATTATGGCCAGCCCCACGCCGCGTTCCTCAAAGCTCTCTGAAACCGCTACATCAACCCTTAACTCATCAATTTCTCTGAGCTTCTTAAAAAGATTCTTAGCTACCTCATAGAGATTATTCCTGGAACCAATCTCAAGGCTTATAGCGTTTTCGTATTCTGAACAGGTTTCCCTGCTACACATGACGGCGACCTTAAAATTCTTCTTTAGGTATTCGTTAATTAATGACTTAACATACTCGAGATATGTTGCCTGTGTAAGACACTGACCAGCCTCAATCAAGATTAACGTTGTTTGCGGAGAGTAGTGCCTGTACTTCGTTCCAGGACTTAAAGCAATACCAGCTTCTTCTAATCCTTTAGCGAACGCAGGGACTAATATTCTGAGGTTAGCTAGTTTTTCCAAGTCTTCAACGCCTACCGGACCCGGTCTCAGTAGGACTGGAGGGTCTGTGGTTAGGTTTATTATGGTTGATTCAACACCGAAGAACGTGTCGCCACCGTCCAGAATCATTTCAATCCTCCCTGCAAGGTCTTTAATAACATGGTCTGCTGTAGTTGGTGAGGGTCTTCCAGATAAGTTAGCGCTTGGAGCCGCTATGGGTTTCTCCAAACCTTTAATGAGTGTTAGTGCTACGGGGTGTGCCGGACACCTAACAGCTACCGTAGGCAACCCGGCAGTCACTTCAGGCAATACTAAATCACTCTTTCTTAGAACGAACGTCACGGGCCCTGGCCACACCTTACTGGCTAATTCATAAATAGATGAAGGAACATCCCTAGCAACTACCTCCAACTCGCTGATGTCGCTAATGTGCAGTATTAGGGGGTTGTCGGGAGGCCTCCCCTTAACATCGTAGATTCTCTTAACCGCGTCTTTATTGAGTGAGTCAGCCCCTAAACCATACACAGTCTCTGTGGGGAAAGCTACTAAGCCACCCTCCTTAAGTACTTCGACAGCCTCATCAATAACTTCCTTACCCGGATTTATAGGGTCTACTTTAAGCACTCTAGTCTCGATTATCCCACCTGCATGTGTCTAGTTTAAAACAATAAAAAGGAAGTTGCTAGTTTCTGAGAGGACTCTGCTTGAGCGGGGTTTGTGTTTTTAAGATTAGCAGGCTCGTTAGAGCTTAGTGTTGGGGGGTGCTTGGTGAAGCGTTTAGTAGTGTTTTTAGGTTACGATGAGAAAAGTAACGCAGTGTTGAGGAAGGTTTCCCAGATTAGGTACTTATTCGATGACGTGAGCATAATTCACGTGCCGGAAGCGGACTCAGAAGTTCTTCAAAGACTCTCGATACCGTACGTTAAGATAGAATTCGATGAATCCTCGGAGTACGGGGACGTCTCTCCTCCTAACGAGGAACTCGATAGGCTGTTTGTAGAAGCACTTCTAAAGTAGTCGGATGTTTTCAGATATACGCTTTTTAAATCTTATGTGTCTGAATTGACCCAAAAGATTATTTAAGCTTTTATCTTGTGTTTTATGAGGGAGTTTAATGAATACGTTGGAAGCCCTATTTAAGCCTAGATCTATAGCCGTGGTGGGCGCGTCGAGACAGCCCGGTAAAATTGGGTACGAGATCTTAAGGAATCTTAAGGAGTACGGCTACGGCGGGAAGATATATCCTGTAAACCCGCAAGCTAAGGAGATACTGGGTCTGAAAGTGTACCCTAGTATCTCATCTATTCCTGATACCATAGATATGGTGGTAGTATCCGTCCCTGCTCACATGGTTCCTGACGTTATAGATGAATCAGGGAGAAAGGGGGCTAAGGTAGCTGTAGTCATATCTTCAGGGTTTAAGGAGATTGGAAGGCATGATCTTGAAGAAGAGATCGTGTTGAGAGCTAGGAAGTACGGCATGCGCATCTTAGGACCGAATATCTTCGGTGTTGTGTACACGCCTGCAAGGATAAACGCTTCTTTCGGTCCTAAAGACGTGATACCCGGTCACATAGCGTTCATAACCCAGTCAGGTGCTTTAGGAATCGCTCTCATGGGGATGACCATAGTTGAGAAGATAGGTGTATCAACCATTATCAGCATAGGGAATAAGTCAGATATTGATGACGCTGATCTCTTGGAATATCTTGCCGGTGACGAGACAACTAAGGTAATTCTAATATACCTTGAGGGTGTTAAGGACGGCAAGAGGTTTATTGAGGTCGCGCGCAAGGTATCTACCCTAAAACCAATAATAGTTATTAAGGCCGGCAAGACCGAGGTCGGGGCTAAGGCCGTGGCCTCACACACTGGGTCGTTAGCTGGTAACGTACTCATATATTCCACGGTCTTCAAGCAGACAGGGGTACTTGAGGCTAGAAGTGTTGAGGAAGCTTTTGATTGGGCTAGAACATTCTCTTACTCACCTGAATATAGGGACGGAGATTTAGTAGTGGTCACTAACGGTGGTGGTGCTGGAGTCTTAGTGACTGACACGCTATCTATGAATGGGGTGCAGCTCTCACCACCTCCTGAAACGTTGGTTAATGTGCTTAAGCCTAAGCTACCCGGCTTTGCTTCATTAGGTAACCCGATAGACGTTACTGGTATGATATCTAATGAAGGTTACGTAGACGCCGTCATGTCAGCATTGCTGGATAATAATGTGGGGGTTGTCTTAGCGGTGTATTGCCAGACAGCCGTGACCGACCCAACCATAATAGCCGGTGAGCTCATTAAGAGGATTAAGGAGTTGGGCGGCTTACCTAAACCTCTGATAGCGTCCTTCATAGGTGGTGAGGAGGTCTACTGGGCGATACAGAAGTTAAATAATTCCGGGATACCTGCTTTCCCAATGCCTGAAAGAGCGGCCTCATCCGTTGCCGCACTCATAAACTACTCCAGGATACGTAAGAGACTCTTAAGAAATGCTTAAAAATCTCGTTAACCATCTATCAAGAGGTGGAGAAGTGTGGAGTACGTGTATGCGTCCCTGCTCCTGCACACAGCCGGTAAAGAAATAAGTGAGGAGAATCTCAGAAGGGTTTTAGACGCGGCTGGAGTGAAGGTAGATGAAGTACGCGTCAAGATGTTAGTAGCTGCTCTCAAAGAAATAAACATAGACGAGGTATTGAAGCAAGCGTCCGCAGCTCCTGCAGTCCCTGCCGCGCCAGTAGTTGCTCAGGCAGCCGCTCCAGCACCTCAACAAGCACAGCCAGCTCCAGCTAAGGCAGAGGAAGAAGAGAAGAAAGAAGTAAGTGAAGAAGAGATAGCGGAAGGAATCTCATCCCTCTTCGGCTGAAATCCTTAACACAGCGTTAACAAAGGCCAAACAATTATCTCAACATAATCTAATTCAAGAGCTATTTCTACAATTGGTTTTCATTTGAGAATATTAACCTTAACACTTAAATTTCTAAGGGTGATAAAAATGCCTAATAACTTGATAAACAAGAAAGACGTAATAATCTTGAGAGAGTTGAGTGTTAATGCTAGGACGCCTATAACTAAGATAGCTAAAGTTCTTTCAATCTCTGATGTCGCGGTGAAGAGGAGGCTAGTGAAGCTTGAGGAGAATAATGTCATAAAGAAATACACGTACATAGCGAATAGCAAGAAACTCGGTTACGATATAGTGGCTGTGGTAGGGATCAACACCTCACCTGATAGAACGCTTGATGTTATTAAGTTGATTAAGGAAAGAGATGACGTAACGTTCATAGCATTATCCTCAGGAGACCATAACCTACTAGTTGAGATCTGGTCTAAGAATTCCGAGGAGTTATCTAAGGTGGTTGAGGACTTAAGGAGGATTTCCGGAGTCACGGCTGTCTACCCGGCGATAATACTCGACGTCATTAAGGAGAGGGAGCCGATCCCGCGGAGGTTCCTTAAGGAAGCTCTTGAGGAAGGATCTTAGGAACACGCTGACGGTGTTCCCTGACGAGGGTAGAGTTAGTAGGTTTTGATAGCTTTGGCATAAGATCTATGGCGACCTTCGTTGAGACCGCAGATGTTACTATCTTCATAGACCCGGCGGTCTCCATAGCGCCTGTTAGGTACGGGTTACCTCCTCACGACATCGAGTTAAGGAGGCTTAATGAGGTAGCTGATAAGATCGCTTCGCGAGCCTACGAATCAGACATTATAGTGGTGACACACTATCATTACGATCATCACGACTTAGGAGACTTAGTTCCTGTAGACATATATGAGGATAAGGTAGTCCTTATTAAAGACCCTAAAAACTACATTAACGTATCACAACGTATTAGAGCCACTAAGTTTCTTAAGAGGATTAGCGGGCTCCCTAAGGAGGTGAGAGTAGCGGACTCAAGCACGCACGTTCAAGACAATACAGTCATTAAGATCTCAAGCCCTACCCCCCATGGACCTACCCCCAAGTTAGGTTACGTAATTCAAGTCTTGATATGGGATCGCGAACAGAGGATTCTCTTTACTTCAGACGTTGAGGGTCCAGTTAATGATGATGCCGTGAACTTCATGATAGAAAATCCAGCTGATTTAGTTATAGTTGACGGACCGCCCACATACCTCGTCGGCACTAAGAAGGAGGTCAGCGATCCTGAAACCGCTTTACGTGCGTTAGCAAAGTATTTATCCGTGTGCACACCAAAACACTTAGTCATTGATCACCACCTGCTCAGAGACCTAAACTACGTCAAGTTTTATGAATCGCTAAGACCTTACATCAAGAAGACTAAATTACTGACCGCTGCCGAGTACATGGGGAGAGAACCGGAACTCCTTGAGGCTAGGAGGAAAGAGCTTTATGGGGGTTGATGAAAGGCTTTACGACCCTCTAGAGCTTTCGAGAAGTGTTGAGTCTTTAGTTACTAGGGTCTCAGAAGGTTCTGTTGAGAGAAAGTACTTCAGGTTTAGGGGCGGTAGATGGTATGGTGGAATCGCTTCAGCTGACGTTATAGGGTGTAACCTGAGGTGTAGGTTTTGCTGGGCGTGGTACTTCAGAGATAGGCATGACCTAGGCTTCTTCCTAAGCCCTGAAAAAGTTTTCGAGAAGTTAAGCGAGATAGCTCTTAAGAGAGGTTATAGATACTTAAGACTAACGGGGGGAGAACCAACCATCGCGAAAGAACACCTGCTGGAAATACTGAGACTCTCAGAGACTTCTAGATTTGTCTTTATAGTGGAGACTAACGGGATATTGATTGGCGCCGACCCTACCTACGCTAAGGAATTATCTAGGTTTAACAACGTATACGTCAGAGTCTCTTTTAAGGGCACCAACCCGCAGGAGTTCACTAAGCTTACCGGCGCCACACCAACGGGGTTTGAGCTACAATTGAGAGCGTTAAGAAATCTCCTGGATTCCGGGTTAATACCTGGTCGTGACTTCGGTGTGGCAGCAATGATAGGTTTCTCGCCTGACGAGAACGTTGCTAGGTTCGTTACCACGCTCTCCTCTATAGACGAGAGGCTAGTGACTGATATAGACTGGGAGTACGTGTTAACATATCCTCACGTAATGAAGTTATTAAGTCGTTATAACTTAAAACCAATCAGGACTTATAAGCCGGAGGAAGTGAAGGAATAACGGTCTCTCATTCACTAGAAAACTGTCAGCGCGAATCCTCTATCTCAGGTTCCGGAGCTTCCTTAAGTTGGTTTAAGACGTAGCTCCTGATTTCAGAGGGTTTCGGTAACTCTCTTACTAGTCTTCCTTCATGTAACCACAGCATCATGAGCTCCTCCTTACATCTAAGCGATTCTTTATCGAATGGTGTTATTTCGTAGTCTAGAGTACCGCACCTCCATACTTTCTTAGCTCCCGGCCACTTACCTTTCTTTGTGTGAGGTACCCACACACCGTTGCGGTATTTCTCTACTATGTCCATGCTTAAGTCTATTGACGGCGGGAACGTTATTGAAGTTCCTACGCCGAAGCCGTCAACTAATTCCCTTAATTCCTTAACAGTTTTTTCGCTGAGCCCCCCGCTGACGTATATCTTCACATGTTCTTTGTTGATGAGTTTTAGCGTCCACTTAATCTCCTCTACTATAGCTTTTATATCCCCCCGCCTGCTCCGAGGGGTATCGATTCTCACACCGTGTAGTCTGTCGCCTAAGCTTTTGATAGCTTCGATTGTGGCGAATCTCTCGTCATGATATGTATCTATTAAAGCTATCCTGGGTACGTCAGGCTCCACTACTTCGTCGAAGGCTTTCCACGCAGATACCTCGTCATCGAATACTAGGATTAGTGCGTGAGGCATTGTCCCCGAGGGCTTCACGCCGAGGGTTTCTGTGTTGAAAGATCCTGAAACTCCGTCCATGCCCCCTATGTAGGCGGCCCTGTCAAGCATTGGGTGTATTGCTGGGTGCGCACTCCTTAACCCAAAGTAAAGAAATGTCTTCTGTAGTGCTAGTCTCTTAAACCTCGCGGCCTTGGTTGCTACGGAGGTGTAATGTCTTAGTATGCCTAGAAGGGGGGTCTCTAACTCGCATATGTCGTAATAGTTCCCTTCAACAACCATTACCGGAGTGTTCTCACCTATTAAAGTTCCTTCGGGCAAAGAATACACGTTGAGAGGTTTGTTCTTGAGCAGGTAAAGCGCTTCCTCAAGCCCTGCGTAAACAGCCCACCTATACCCTCTAGGTAGGTCAAGTACGTGCACCTCCATCCTGACCTTCACGTCCTCAAGGCCTTTCGCTTTAAGAATCTTCTTAGTCCTGAGAAAGTATATGTCTGTTATCTTCCCGTTAAGTATGTCTTCCTCGCTAGCGATATAGAATCTCATTACTTCCACCTATAACATAAAAATACTTGAACCCCTTAAATAAGCTTTGATAAAGCTGTTAATCTTCGTGAGAACTCAAAAATTAACTTCTAAGAGTTCGCTCCTTCACGACTGGGAGTATTAGTTAAGGAGTGTTGACAGCCAAGATATTAATTCTTTGGCTGAGTCATCATCTATTATGTTGAATTCAACTAGGTCCCTCACGTATTCCACGACCTCATCTAAGCGTATGAATTGAATGAATTCCTCACCTACCTCCGCTACGTAGTCATCTAACACCACGTACTCTAGGTACTTACCGTTGAGGGATAGGAGGGAGTAGGTGGGGGCTTCAATAGAATCCAGGAATGTTCTTATAATGCAGTACTCACAGCCTTTATAGAATAGGTTTTCTTTAAGAGTCGGTAACTCAGCGAACAGTTTCTCACCGCAAAAATCTCTGCAGGAACTCAGTAATTCCTCTGCTTTATCAAGCATCTCCTTCTCGAGATTGCTTAAGGATGCGCACACGGCCGACCCCTCAGATAAACAATACCACAATGTTTTTATTTTACAGGAAAACACCGTTCTACTCAAGTTAAGAGGTTCTTGAGGGTGAAGACCCTGCTAGTTTTAAAGCTAGAACTTAACGCTCTCGCCGTATCTCTCTAAGTATGTTATCTCACTTAACGGTTTTCTATCTTTAGGTTCTGGTTGCTCTGCCGGCCAACCTATAGCGAAGAGAGCTATTGGAACATAGTTTTGCGGTGCTTTAACGAATTCTAGTAATTCGTTGATGTTTCTTAGTGTCTGTATCCAGACAGCGCCGAGCCCCATGCAGTGGATGGCTAGCCAGAAGTACATAGCGGCTAGTGACGCGTCAACCATGTAGGAAGTAGGGGATTCATCTTTATTTGCAAGCACCATGACAGCTACTTTGGCGTTCATGAGGGGTTTAGAATACCTAAGTATCTTGGCCAGATCCTTGAGTTTTTCACTCTCACGGATTATCACGAATCTCCACGGCTGCTTATTCCCAGCGCTCGGGGCATATCTGGATACCTCAATAGCTTTGAGTATCATGTCCAGAGGTACTTCCGCGTCTTTAAAAACCCTCACACTACGTCTTTTAAGAAGAGCTTCGATACACGCATCACTCAATACACAACCCCATGTTATAATTTAGTCGGACGTTAATAATAAAATAATTGCTCAGAACTCTTGATTATATATTTATGTCTAGATTTTCTAAATCTTCGGTGTGGGTAATGAGTTCAGAGATTTTAGAGAAGATTGAGGAGTTGGTTGAGGAGGGTGACGTTGCTTCATTAAGAAGCTTCTTAGCGGGTTTAGACCCTTACTTAGTGAAGGAGATTCTCGAGCGTGTAAGTCCCGAGTTAAGGGTTAAGACAATACCACACATACCTTTACATAACATGAGTTCAGTCATATCTAAGTTTAGTGAGGAGCTTCTAGGTGAGATAGCCTCTCTTAAAGGACTTGACGAATTACTTGAATTGATTAATAAAATGCCTGTGGACGAGGCTGTAGACCTAATTCAGAAGCTACCGCCTAAGACCGGGAGCAAAATACTTAGTTTGTTGCCCTCCCACAAAGCTAAGGAGATCTCTGAGCTACTTAAGTATCCCCCGGAAAGCATCGGAGGCATAATGACTACTAGAATACCTGTGTTTAAGTCTTCACTCACAGTAGAGGAAGTTATCAAGGAATACCTGACTAAGGAGAGTGCTGGAGCTTACGATAAGCATAACTACGTGTACGCGGTTGATGCTGAGGGCAAGTTGATTGGCTGGATAGAGGTTAAGTCACTACTCACTAAGCCTAGAAACAAGCAGTTAAAAGAAGTTATTAGCAAGATCCCAGCAATCGTGGAGCCTTTCTCGGATCGAGAGGTGGCGGCTAGGCTAGCGGTTACGTACGACCTCTCAGAGCTTCCCGTCGTTGATAGGGACGGCAGGTTGCTAGGGATTGTCACCCTAGACGACGTACTAGATGTCGCCGTCGCTGAATTCTCTGAAGACTTAATTAAGTTCGGAGGTTTCACGGACGTCATTAGGAGTAGTTATATTAGTGCTGACATAAGATCCGTTATTACGCGTAGGGTACCCCCGATACTCTTCCTCTACTTAATGAACGCTATAACGGGAAGTATCATCGCTTCCTTTGTTGGAGTTATTGAGAGAGTTGCAGTGCTTGCGGCATTCTTACCTATGCTAGCAGACAATTCAGGTAACATAGGTTCTCAAGCATCAACCTTCATAATCAGGAGTCTCGCTTTAGGTGAGGTGGGGCCTAAAGACTTTATTAAGGTTTTACGTAAGGAGGTGTTGACCTCTTTATGTATGGCGTCAATACTACTCCCCATAGCTTTCACGATAGCTTTCACGATAACTTACCTCTCGTACGGAGGTGACTTACTGTCCGCAACTCACGTAGGACTGGTGGTCAGTGCAGCCCTACTAGTCTCTATGTTACTGACTGACGTAATAGGTTCTTTACTACCGCTCTTACTAGCTAGACTACAGGTAGATCCTGCTGGAGTCTCAGCACCCATAATAACGACCATAGGGGATATAGTGACGGCAGTAACCTACTTCACAACAGCGGTTTATCTCTTAAGCTAACTCCACGCTTCTACGCTACCATTTAGGTTTATCACGCGTCACCGTGAGCGAGTCCCCACGAACAGAGTGAGGATGGTAGACAAGAATAGTTAACTGTTGAAGACACTCGTTACTTTAGTGTTATAAACCTTGAACTAAGCTTAACGTGCTTTATGAATATACTTATCTCTTACTTGTAGTAGGAATTTCCCGGCTTCTAAAAATATCATTAAGATTTTCCCGAATAACGGGATTGTCTTGAAAGTCTTTTTAAGTAATTCGTAATCTCCCCAGCCAAAACTATTAGTGAATACCAAAAGTGTTATGTACGTGGCTAAAGCCATGAATGATTCAATGAATAACCTGATTATGTAGTTCCCTATTAGATATCGTGTTGGCAGTGCTAGCAGGATGGATATGAGAGAGATTAAGTAGATCTTCATTAAGGGTCTCCACTCAACACTTACGTTTAGTTTACTAGTCGTTAGGAGAAGATACGTGAGTGCCGGAATACCGGTCAGGGATAGGGCTACCGCGTAACCTTCAGGTCCCGCACTTGTTATTAATAAGTAGCTTGCCGGAACCATGATAAGTAATTGAATCACTGACGAGTAAAAGAGGTTCTTGGTTTTCCCTAAACCACTCAATAATGATGTTAAGGTTACTGTGAACGGCGCGTATAGGTATCCCACAGATATTAGGGTTAGGTATAGGGGGGCTGTCGCGTATAACCTACCATAAATAAGCCTCACCACGTCTTGAGAGAAAGCCCCGATCATTAAAGCTACTTGAACAGTGAATATACACATATACCTAAGCACGTTATTTAATAGCTTATTCATCTCCTCCCACGCACCCTTGACTTCAAGTCCCGAGAATACCGGGAATAGGGT
>DAIRVF010000032.1:0-11324 GCA_036802965.1 Zestosphaera sp. | reverse complement strand
AAGGAAATATACCCCACATCTAAAATAACACTATACGACACTATCTTCATGAGTTCATCAGAGTAGAGCATGCCGAAACCCCCCACAAGAATTGTTAGGAGTCCCAGCACACTCAAGACGTAGGTAGCCTCAATAGTTAAACCACCTAACACGATATAATAAAGTCTAATCAAAACGTAAAAAGCGACGCCCTCAGATAGGGCAGCCATCAACGCAGCTATCGGAATCGGGGAGCTCGAGTACGCGTCAGGTAACCAAAAATGTAGCGGTGTTACGGCAGCTTCAGCTATGAGAGACCATAAAGCGATATTCAGTATCAACTCCAGCGCGCTCTTAGGCTCTGCAATCCTCCCCATGCTCTCCATCAAGCCTACGACTACCGCGCCCCCCTGACCTATGTTCAGTGATCCGATAGAGAAGTAGTAGAGAACTGAAGCCAAGAAGAAGAACATTCCTGCGGCGGCACCGACCATCGCATACTTAAACGATGCTCTGATAGAGTTTCTAGTCCTAAGCGAGGAAATCAAGACGTAGCTAGCTACTAACGTGACCTCCATCATGACGAATAAGTTAAATATATCACCAGTTAGTATAATCCCTAATAAACCTGATTCCAGCCCTAGAACGAAAGCGTAATAATATTCCCTATCATCTACGAAGAACTTAGATAGCGGGGTTACGATAGCGAACAGCGTGGCCGTCACTAAAGCCATGAACACGCCGGCGTAATCAACCACATACGCAATACCTACGGGAGGGGGAAAGCCGGAAAACGTGTAAGTAATTACTTGAGTGCCTTCCCACATGCTGACGAAAGTACTTAACACTAGAACGAAGACTACTAACTGTAAGAACGTGGTAAAAAACCTAGCTAAGTTCTTAGAAGGCTTTAAGAGTGATAAGAGGGGTATGGTGAAAGCTCCTAGAATCAGAAGATAAGGAGCCGCAGCTATTGGCAAGGCCTCGCCAGAGCCCTGCACTCACACACCCAATATATGCTTGAGATCAGGTTTTTAAATATTAACAGAGAAAAAGTTTTAACAGAGAAAATATTCTATGAACGCTAAGCGGGGTTTTTAGATTCTAGTAAGGTGTAATTTAGGGTGTTGGTTTTGAGGATATACTCTGAAGAGGTGAGTATTAAGACGGAGAGAAAGTTTCAGATAGTTAACATAACGAGCCATGTAGAGGAAGTCGTTCGTGAGAGTAGGGTTAGTGAAGGGTTCTGCCTGATTTTCGTCCCGCACGCTACAGCAGCTTTAATCATAAACGAGTATGAACCGAGAATAGTGAGTGATTACATAAAGTGGATTACGGAGGTCTTTAAGCCTGGTGGTGGGTGGAGGCATGATGAGATAGATGATAACGCGCACGCACATATAGCTTCAAGCGTCATAGGGACCGGTAAGTTCATCCCGATTAAAGGAGGCTCTCTGGTCAGAGGTACATGGCAGGAAGTGATGTTGGTTGAGTTAGACGGTCCTAGAACGAGGAAAGTGCTTATTCAGGTAATCGGTGAATGAACACAACACTTTTATTTTTACCTTAATTCATCATTAAATGGGTATAATGTATTGGTCGAGAATTTTGAGAGATATTTGAGGCAGCTAGAATTGCTTGGTCTAGAAGGGCAGAGAAAGCTACGTAAAGCTAAGGTCGTTGTCGCTGGTGTTGGGGGTTTAGGATCCGTGGTCTCCATGTACCTAGTCGCGACTGGTATTGGACGCGTGGTCTTATTTGATAGCGGTACCCTAGAACTCAATAACCTTAATAGGCAGATAATCTACTCAGAAGAAGACTTAGGAACCTATAAAGTAGCCGCAGCTGTGAAGAGACTTAAGAAACTTAATAGTGAGGTAGAAGTCGTTGGGTACGTAGAAGATGTTAGATCGAGTAAATTTAGAGAGGAGGTAGGTGACGCGGACCTGATAATTGACTGCCTCGATAACTGGGTTTCTAGGATCGCCGTAGACAAAGTCTCGTGGGAGTTGAAAAAGCCCCTAATACATGGAGGTATTTCAGAATTTTACGGTCAAGTAACCACAGTGGTTCCCGGAGTCACGAAGTGCCTTAGGTGTATCCTGAACCTAGATGAGAGAAAATTGAGTACTTTATCCGAGAGGTCTCCCCAAGTCATAGGACCTACTCCAGGTGTCGTAGGCTCTATTGAAGCTGTCGAAGCAATAAAGCTAATCACCGGCGTAGGCGAGTTACTAACTAACAAGCTTTTAATAATAGACTTGAAGAGACATGATTTCACACTACTAAAGGTGAGCGTTAGCGATGAGTGTCAATGTTGAGGAGTGACAAAGGGGGACGCGAGGTCACTCCGAACCAGTCTGTATTATCTGGATTAATCGCTAGGATACTTGATATTCTTAATGCGTGGGGTCGGGAAAACCTCGGAAAGCTTGGCTGGTTAATTTCAGACCCGCACTCCTATGAGTGGTGGGGCGGTTTTAAAAACCCATTCGAGATAAGCGTCTCAGCGATATTAGTGCAACTCAGCAGGTGGGAAGCTGTTGATAAAGTCATCACCAGATTAAGAGAGAATAGATTACTTGATCCACGAGCGTTAGCTGAGGCACCTCAGGAGAAGATTAAGGAATTAATTAAGGGTGTAGGATTTCATGAGAGCAAGTCAAGGACTCTGAAGGAGTTCTCATCACTCATAGTCGAGAAAGGTGGATGGGGGGCTTTCATCAATAGAGACTTAAACGAAGTGAGAAACGACTTAATCAAGATTAAGGGAATTGGTTATGAGACAGCGGACACTATACTCTTGTTTGCCGGGAATAAGCTCGTATTACCTCTATCCAGACTAGCTAGACGCGTGTTAAGTAGGGTAGGCGTCAACCTACCTAAGAGTTACACGAGAGCTCAACAAATACTCGAAGAGGAAGTTCCGAAGGATCTCAGTACTTATAAGTTATTTCACGCAGGCTTAGTATCTATCTCGAAAGAATACTGTAGGAGCAAGAAACCTTTGTGTGTTGAGTGCCCGATACGGAACATATGTGGTTCTTCACAAAAACTTCTTTAAGACATCACCTACTTTCGGGTTTCAAGGAAACGTAGGAACCCCTGAAATTCGGAAGAATTATTTCCCTATCTTTCAAGACTAGCTTACCGTTAACGATGACGTGTCGTGGCCAGCCACATAACTCAAGTCCTTCGAAGGGAGTCCAGTCAACTTTGTGGTGGAGTTTACTTGCCGTTACGTTAAAGCAGAGGTTAGGATCTACTAGGGCTATGTCTGCGTCAGAACCTACGCTCAGAGACCCTTTACGTGGGTAAATACCAGCTATCTTAGCGGGGTTTTTCGATGTGATCTCAACGTACCTCTCTAGGGTTAAGAGACCTGACTTCCTAACCCCTAAAGTGAAAACTAGTGGTAACATGACTTCAAGGTTCGGTATCCCTCCCCAAGCATCCCATACGTTGACTTCTTTCTCGGCCTTGGTTGATGGGGCATTATCTGAGGCTACAGCGTCAACAGAACCTGATGCGAGACCTTTCCACAGTGATCTCACATCATCACGCCGCTTGAGCGCGGGGGCGAGCTTAAGATAATTACCTAGTTTTGAGACGTCATCTTTAGTGAAGTAGAGGTGGTGCGGGGTTGTCTCCACGGTTAAGTAAACTCCGTTTAAACGTGATTTTATAACCTCCCGTAAGCCTTCGGCAGACGATAAATGAGCTATGTGTATGCCGTGCTTAAGACCTAGGAATCCGGCCACGTCAGCCACTCTTCTTATAGCCATGGCTTCGGCGATTGCTGGGCGTGATTCGTGGTAAGATATTGGGTCATTCATTCCAGACTCCTTAAACTCCTTAGTAAGGTATTCCGTTATTATGTCGTCCTCTGCGTGAACTATGAGTACGCCTCCCCTACCAACCACTGATCTCACGACTTTAGTAAATCCTTCATCACTCTTAGGTCTGAAAGGCTTGCATGTAAAGACCTTGAATAAGTTAACTCCTAAAGACTGGAGTAACTCTACTGAGGAAACGTTATCCTCGTTCATCATCCCGGCAATCAAGCCGAAATTCACTAGGGAATCTTTCAGCCCTGCCTCATACTTAGCCTTAAAAGTCTTCTCATCCTCAACATACATCCTCAGAGGCATATCGAAGAAGGTGGTCACGCCACCGTATAATGCTGCCTCACTACCTGTCCTAAAGTCTTCGTGATGTAGGTATTGAGGGTCATAAACATGTGCGTGTATATCAATCCCCCCAGGTAAGGCCAGAAGCCCCCCACCCTCTAATACCTCGTCGTACCCGCTTGAAGTCACTACCTTCCTAATATCCACTATCTTGCCACCCTCAATCACTAAGGAAGCTTCTACCAAGTCGTTATCTCCAGCAACTAGCTTGACGTTCCTTACTAACATCAAGTCAATCACCAGTTACCTCCAAGACAGGGTTTACTAGTGTTCCCCTCATCACGTCGAAGAGTCCTTGCTCGGTTATTCTAACCTCAGGTATTACCGGCAGAGGGAGTAAGGATATCGTCATGAATGCTGCGTGGAAATTCATCCCTAAGTACTCACAAGCTTTCGTGAAGTTCTTGACGCTCATATAAACATGCTCAAACGGTTTATCCGATACGAGACCCGCGATAGGTAACTCAACAACTCCTAAGACTCTATCGTTGAGGACCGCCACGAGACCTCCACCAACCCTAGTTAATTCCTTGACCGCCAAGCACATCTCCTCAGGTGATTTGCCTATGACTATTATGTTGTGGACGTCGTGCGCTATTGTTTGAGCTATGGCACCCCTAAGGATTCCTAATCCTTTAACTACTCCTAACCCTAGCTTGCCTGTAGAATGGTGTCTATCTATCACCGCAACGTATGAATGATCTGTTGCTGGCGATAGTGCTAGGTAGCCGTCTGCTACCGAGAACTCATCAATCTCCGCCTTCGTTATAGCCTTACCTAGGACAGCTCTTATGGTTAAGTACTTAACACGACCTCGTTTCACGGGAACCTTAATTCTGAAGTCTTCGGGGGTGAAGACCCTGCCCGTCTTTATGGTCTCGTAGAAATGCTTGGGGTACTCATAAGTCTTGGTAGTACCTAGGTAACGCCCCTCGCTAACCACTAGCTCCCCGTTAACTATTACTGTCCGCACCTGGAACGACCTGAAATTCTTCAGTAGCACTAAGTCGGCTAATTTCCCGGGGGTTATAGAGCCTAACTCGCTAATACCTAGGTATTCAGCGGCGTTTATGGTAGCCATCTGAACAGACGTTATAGGGTCTATCCCTAAAGAAACAGCCTTTCTTAAAATCCTGTTCATGTGTCCTGACTCAACCAAGTCCGTAACCTCTAAGTCATCGCTTGCGAAACTCAAATACCTGGTGTTTATCCTCATGTAGGTTAATATCTTAGATAACTCCTCTAGATCTCTCCAAGCACTCCCCTCCCTCACCAATATCCTCATGCCACTCCTCAACTTACTTAGTGCTTCATCCATGAACACGGACTCGTGATCTCCCCTAATCCCTACGGACACGTAAGGAATTAACATGTCCTCAGGTAGTTGAGGTGCGTGACCGTCAACTATCTTACCCGAAGTCAACGCGGAAGATATCTTCTCAAGCATCTCCTCATCCCCGTTAATGACTGAGAGAAAGTCCATCACCTCCCCTAAACCAATCACTTCCTTATAGTTGAGGAGTTCTCTCACGTCATTAAGTGTTACCTCAGAACCCTTCGTCAGTCCCGACTTGATTGGCGGGACGCAGGAAGGTGCGTAAAAGAATAGCCGTAGCGGCGTGTACTTAGATTCCTCGATAAAAGCTTTAATACCCTCAACGCCTAACACGTTAGCTATTTCATGAGGGTCTGCAGCAACCGTGGTCGTCCCGTTCATTAACGCTAACTTACCGAACTCAGTCACTCTCAGCAGTGATGACTCAATGTGTACGTGAGGGTCTATGAAGCCCGGCGTCACCACCTCACTAGAGGAAGCGTCGATGACTAAGGTGTTAGGGCCTCTGTACTTATCCGCGTCGAAGTAGCCTACCCTCACTACGTAGTTGCGCCACACGGCTATGTTGACCTTCTCTCTTATATCCCCTAATACTACGTCGACTAGGTTGGCGTTCTTAACTATAATGTCTGACTTCAACTCACCCCTCGCGGCTAGGACAATACCTCTCAATTCCTTTAATGTGTATTCTCTCCTCAACGACTTACCTGACAACATAAACCAACACTTCTTAATTTTTAATGTAGTTCAATCAATTAATAAATATTAATAAACGTACCGCTTTTAACATAGGTGATTATTTGGTAGACATATATGTTAGGGGTAGGTTTGTAATAACCATGAATAAAAGAAGAGAGGTTTTAAGAGACGGTTGTGTAGCTGTTGAGGACGGGGAGATAATAGCGGTAGGTAAGTGTTCAGAGCTTGATAAGGATTTTAAGGGTAGGGCTCCCGAGGAGATAAACGCTGATAAGCATATCGTGATGCCTGGATTGATTAACACGCATGTACACTTAGTTCAAGGAATGCTTAAGGCTTGCGCTAACTACAGGAGGTTGATTCCCTGGCTTAAAGAACGTGTTTGGCCTCTTCAAGGGAACATGACGCGTGAGGAATCGCTTGCTTCAGCTACCTTAACCATCCTCGAGCTGATAAAGTCTGGGACGACGACCTTCTTAGAGACAGGCTTGGTTGGGAGGTACGGACCCGACAACATAATAGAAACCATACTTAAGTCAGGGCTTAGAGCCGCTGTCGCAAGACACGTAATGGACATGAGTGGTTATGCGTTGGAGAAGGGGGCTCTGCACGAAGGTCTCATAGAGGACGGCGAGACTAGCATGGGGGACACCCTGAGACTATACAACAAATATCACGGGAGGGATGGGAGAATATACGTGTGGTTCGGTCCTAGAACACCGGGAGCTGTGAGCGTGGAGCTCTACAAGGAGATAGTTCATGAAGCTGAGAGGCTAGGGACCGGGATCACTATGCACTTAGCTGAGGTGAGGGAGGACGTTGAGTACACGATGAAGACATTCAGCATGAAACCCGTGGATTTCGTTAAGTGGTTAGGTCTCGTGGGGCCTAACGTAGTCTTAGTACATGTCGTGTGGGTTACTGACGAGGAAATAAAGATCTTAGCCAAAACCAAAACCAACGTGAGTCATAACCCATCCAGCAACGGCAAGTTAGGTTCAGGGATAGCCAGAGTCTCAGACATGCTTCGAGCAGGCGTTAACGTGGCTTTAGGGACTGACGGCGGGCCAAGCAACGACAACTACGACTTAATAGAGGAGATGCACGTAGCCATCATACTCCAGAACGCGTATAAGACGGATCCAGAAGCTCTGAGAGCTGAGGACGTGCTTGAGATGGCTACCGTAAGAGGTGCTGTGGCTTTAGGTCTTTCAGACAAGATAGGTTCTATTGAGGTAGGTAAGCGCGCAGACCTAATAACCATAAAGTACTGGGACCCCAAACTCATGCCGATGAACGACCCCATATCACACGTAGTCTTCGCCGCGAACGGCTCACACGTTCAGGACGTCATAGTGGACGGGAAGATAATCATGAGGGGTAGGAAAGTGATGACTCTAGACGAGGAGGAGGTCTTAAGAGAGGTGGAGTTAAGGTCTTACGAACTATTCAGTAGGACGGGCATATGCGTAGAACCAGACGTTAAGTATCCCCTGATATAGCTGAGTAAACCAAGCAAAATATTTAGCTTTAATTAATGAATACTATTAGTGAACTCCTGTGGAGTACGACTTCGTGCTGGAATTAATAGCTCAGAAGATTGCCGGAGATATAGTGATGAGTGAGAATTGTGGGGCTTCTCTTAGGAAGTGGAGAGAAGCTTTCAAGCTAACGCAGACCGAGGTAGGGGTGCTTATGGGCGTTAGCGCGTCCGTTATAAGTGATTACGAGAAGGGTAGGAGATCTCCTGGCGTCAAGTTTGTGAGGAGGTTTGTTAAAGCTTTGATTAACCTTGATAAGTCTAGAGGGTATCCTGTAGCTAAGCAGATAGCTAGCTCCCTGAACTTAAGTCTAGGAGCTATAATGGATCTTAAAGACTTCAGCGCCCCCATGAAGCTCGACGAGCTAGTTACTGCTGTAGAGGGCTTCATAGTGAACTCAAACATTCATAGAGACGTCATCATATACGGCTACACAGTGCTCGATAGCTTGGAAGCTATAGAGAGGTTAAGCGGTAACGAGTTCTGGCAGATAATGGGGGCTACGACTAGGAGAGCTCTGATATTCACTAAGGTCAGTACCGGGAGATCCCCCATGATATCGGTGAGGGTGAGTCCTGTGAAGCCTGTTGCAGTCGTTTTACACGGGACTAAGAAGGTTGACCCACTAGCTATTAGGTTAGCTGATAGAGAGGGTCTTCCGCTGATAGTTTCTCTGAAGCCTACCGCTGAGGACTTAATAAAATCTCTTAGGAAGTGGTTTTCCGAGAGGGAGGAAGCACTCACTACCTGAAATCCGTCGCTAGCTAACGCTTCTCGGTCAACATAAGTATGGCTTGAGGTATGTCGCCGCCTGCTTTCCTTAACGCCTCTATAGCCTCTTCTCTCGAGGCTCCTGTCTGCTCCATAACGAATCTTATGTCATCCTCACTTATTGCCTGCGCTGACTCAACGCTTACCTCTTTGCTAGCGACTTCCTCGACCCCGCCGCTCACGTAGTATATCTTCTGATCCTGGAACTTCATCACAACTACTTGAGGCTCTCTTATAATTAATTCTTTATCAGCGAACTCGATGGTGATTGACTTAACCTCTTTTAGTTCCTCGACATCAATTCCTAACTGCTTCATCCTCCTCTTCAATTCTCTAGGGTTGGTTGGGAACATCCTGAACACACTCCCAAATATTAATTACTTAATCAATCCCTTATATAGGGTTTGAAGTGCTTAGAGTTAGGGTATTAGGCGGGGGTCGTGAGGTAGGTAGGGCGGCTGTTGCCGTTAGCTTAGGTGATAGCAGGCAGTCGCTACTGCTAGATTACGGCGTGAATTTCGATGAGGAAGACAAGCCCAGGTTTCCTGAACACGTGAAGCCTTCCGAGGTTGCGGGGCTCGTGCTAACGCACGCTCACCTAGATCACGTGGGGGCCGCGCCGATGTTGCACGTGACTTCTAAGGTATCCACGGTAGCTACCGCGTTGACTAAGAGGTTATGCGAGATAATGATTAAAGACTTCATAAAAATCTCGGGTTATTACCTGCCCTACGAGGAAGTAGATCTCTACAACATGATTGACAGCATCCAGGACTACTCATACGAGAACGAGGTTCAGTTAGGTGATTACAGGGTCAAACTCCTTAACGCTGGGCACATACCGGGTAGTTCAATGGCTTACGTTGAGGCAGGCGAGTATAGTATTGTTTACACAGGCGACGTGAACACCATAGATACTAGGCTAGTCTCAAGAGCTAGAGCTTCGGGGGTTAAGGCTGACGTAGTGATTATTGAGGGGACCTACGGCTGGATAAGACACCCGCCTAGAGAACTAGTTGAGAAGGAATTTCTGGAAGCCGTTGAGGAAGTCACTGATAGGGGCGGTAACGTGCTCATCCCAGCGTTTAGTCTTGGGAGAGCGCAGGAAATACTGACGCTACTCTATGAAAGATTTGAAGGCGATGTTTTTTACGATGGCATGATAAGGCAGATTTACGAGGTCTTCATAAGCTACCCCGAGTACATAAATAAGTACGAGGAACTCTTGAGGTCTAAGGAAGAGTTTAAGCCGGTGGTAAGACCCTCACAGAGGAGGAAGATAGTTGATGGGAGAGGTAATGTCATAGTAGCGTCAGCAGGGATGCTTAAGGGAGGTCCAGCGGTCTACTACCTCAAGAAACTAGCTGGGGACCCCCTCAACGCGGTCTTCATGGTTTCTTACCAAGCTCCGGGAACTCCCGGCAGGCACCTCTTAGAGGACGGGATTCCCTCAGAGGAGGTAGGACCTGTTAAAGCTAGGGTTCAGTGGTTTGATTTCTCAAGTCATGCAGGGGTTGACGGCCTCCTAGAACTCCTCAAAAGCTTTAATAAAGTCGAGCATGTCGTAGTAGTACACACGAGCGAGAAAGCAGGAAAGTACTTCACTGAGAAGATCAGAGAGACCATGAAAGACATCTCAGTACACCTACCACACAACAACGAGGAAATAATGATTGAGTGATTATTTTGATGAGAGCGGATTTACTCAGCAATGTAATAAGATTCCTCTGCTCTTCGAAAGTCTTAACATTACAGGACTTGATGAAAGAGTTCAAACTAACTGAGGTAGAGGCAGAGACTCTGCTCTCAGCCCTACTAGGTGAGGGTTTCTTAATCAAGGTTGAGGCAAGGACTCTCAGCTCTTGCGTTGGATGCCCCCTGAGCACGGTATGCAGAATCAAAACAACTAATTATGAAAACATAACCACCTACTATAAACTAAGTAACTCAGGCCTCAAATTCTGCGAAAAACTTAAAACTCAACCCCTTTAACCACATTATTAACTATCTTGGGGATCTTCTAACGCTTTATATTAAGTGTTTAAATAAGTAGGAGCTTACTGTACGAGGGGTGAGTTTTGAACCGTAAAGCACGTCTAGCTCTCTTGTTTTTTGGTAGAGAAGGAACTCCTTTAATGGCTTGGCCACTGTATAATTACGATGTAGAAAGACATATTAACGAGTTAATTGATGAATGCAGTACTTGGTGTGTAGATAAATGTGAATTCATTATTAAGAAATGGGTTAAATCAAGAGAGGATTTGAATGAGATTTTATCAAGGTCTTCTGAGATTGACGGCATAGTTATTTACATCCTTACAACAAGCATTAACTATGGTTTATTCTATGATGCAGTCAGGGTATCAGGTAAGCCTACCTTGGTCTTAACCGAGCCTTATCACTCTCTTGCATGGCCTGAGATTGCGGAGCTCGTGAGGGAGGGTTATCCGGTGGTTGGTGTGTCTTCTAGTAGTAGGGAAGACAGGGTTAAGGGGGTTGGGGTATTATACACTTATATTATGTTAGAACGGAAAGTAAAGGTTCTCGTAGTCACGGTGCCTGAGGAGACATCTCTGGAATCGCTACATAAACACGAAATATACTCTGGTGACAGAGTATATTCAGAGAATTACTACGCAAGACTGAGAGAATTCATGGACTTGAGTTTCGTGGATTATACGGAGTTAATGAATACCTATCTTAACGTGGGGGAAGAAGACGCTGAAGAGATTGTTGATAAAATCCTTAAGAATAGTTCCTGGGTAAGAGGATCAGTTATGTAGTACCCATAGAAATCGGCGCCGGGAA
>DAIRVF010000031.1:0-11556 GCA_036802965.1 Zestosphaera sp. | reverse complement strand
CTAATGAAGAAGCTAGATCCTGAAAGTCCCGAGTATAGGGTCCTGGATGAGAGACAGAGAGCTCTTAAGATTCTTGCTAACGCTTCCTACGGCTACATGGGTTGGATAGGGGCTAGATGGTATTTTAAGGAGGGTGCTGAGAGCATAACTGCTTTAGGTAGGAAAACAATATCTAGAGCTATTGACTTAGCTAGGAAGATGGGCTTAAGGGTCGTGTACGGCGACACGGACTCCCTATTCGTTAGTTACGTGAAAGACTTAGTGAACGAGTTTATTAATAAGGTATACGATGAGCTAGGTCTTGAGATCAAGGTGGATAAAATATATAAGAGAGTATTCTTCACCGAAGCTAAGAAGAGGTATGTAGGGTTAACGGAGGACGGCAAGATAGACATAGTAGGTTTTGAAGCCGTGAGGGGTGACTGGACCGACATAGCTAAAGACGTTCAAGAAGAGGTAGCTAAGATCGTCTTAACCACCAAGAATGTTAACGAAGCAGTAAACTATGTCAGGAAGATAATAGAGGAACTGAGAGCTAACAAGATAAGCCTAGAGAAACTGATTATATGGAAGACCCTTACCAAGAAAGCCGAGGAGTATGAGGTGGAGGCGCCGCACGTCGCCGCAGCTAAGAGGCTGGAGAAGCTGGGGATAAGAGTGGATGTAGGTAATAAGATAGGTTACGTGATAGTTAAGGGGTCAGGTAGTGTGTCCTCCAGAGCGAGACCCTACATAGAAGCCAAGCCACAAGATATTGACGTCGAGTACTACGTGACCCACCAGATAATACCTGCAGCACTCAGAATACTGTCATATTTCGGCGTCACGGAGAAGCAATTAACGGCTCCGAGAGGAAAAACACTAGCAGATTTCCTTGGTAAGAAATAGTGTCCCTACTGGAGAAGCTCGTCGAAAGTTAAGATAACTAGGTCTGCGGGCTTCTTCGTTATAGTCGCTACCCTGAAACACAGTATGAACTTTATGTTTTTGACTGCGGCCGCATCAATAAGTCTGGGCGTGGCTATGCCGTCCATAACCACCGCGTAAACGGGCTTCTCAGTATTTAATATGTAGTCAACCAAGTCTTTCACAGGTATTCTGCCTAGCTCGTTCCAGTTTTCATCGTATATGATAGCCTCTAACGTGCCCTTCAAGCTGTTTATCGCTTCAAGAATTTTATTAGGTATCATGTAGGTCTCCAAGACCTCAACAGTCTTAGGAACGGCCTCGGTTTCAGGGACTTGAATACTGGTTGCCTCAACCGCTTCCGCCTCAGCTGTAGTCGCTGTTTTGGCCGGCACTGCCTCAGCCGTTAACGACTGCAGGAATGTCTGTAACGGTACCATGTTCTTTAAGGCTTTCTGGATTTCCTTACCCGTGAGTTCCTCAACCTCGCGCCCGCTAGGCGCTCTAGCCACTGCGTCCACCCTAATCACGTTAGCTAAGTTCTTAGCTATCATAGCGCCCACACGATCGCCGTCAACAAACACTATGACTTTCTTCTTGTTTTTAGCTAGGTCTACGAGACTCTTCGGTATCTCGCCCTTAGCTCCCTCAATAGCTATCACGTTCTTATAACCGTATTTGAGAAGGTTTATTACGTCTGCCCTACCCTCAACTATTATTAGGGTGTCTGAAGTCTCTACTTCAGGTCCTGCCGGTAGTTTCTCAGGCCCGTACTCAACGATCTCACCTATTTTTATGGCTTCACTAACCTCTGCTAGAACCTCCTTGATGTCTATGGTCCTTTCTTGCATTATGTCTCTCAGTATCTCCTTAGCTCTCTCCACGATCTTCTTGAGCTTCTCTTGCCTTAAGTCAATTATCTCGACCACCTTAATCTTAGTCGCGTAAGGGCCTACTCTATCAACAGTCTCTATTAAGGCAGCTATCAAAGCTGTCTCAACCTTATCTAGGTTTGAAGGTATTATTACCTCCCCGACAGTCTTACCGTTAGATTGCCTGACCTCAACAGTTATCCTGCCTATCCTCCCCTTATCTTGGAGTTCTCTTAAATCATACTCAGGACTGAACAAACCCTCTGTCTGACCGAAGATAGCGCCAATGATGTCGGGCTTCTCCACAGCCCCCGCAACCTCTATCCTCGCCCTAATTACGTATTTCACTACGGCATCACCTAACTTAAGCATCACTAATATAAACTAGTTTAAACCAATAATAAGCGTGTTCAGATAGCCGTGAATTGCTGCATTGAGAGACTTTTCTGTGTGGTACTTAATTATCGAGTAAAGTAATCTCTTAGGGAAGTTGAGTAGGGTGCTTTAAATGAGTGAGGAATTCTTAGATGAGAGAGCGAGAACCCACGTAGTGAGTTTCTGCAGGGAGAGATGCTCGGAATATTCTTTTAAGACTAGCGAAGAATTCAGGGAATGCGTTAACTCATGCGTTAAAGAAATCCTTAATAAGAGAAAAACCCTGAAACAAGTAAGGGGCGTCCCTTGAGTTCAAGTACCTCTCAAAATTTCATGTGGGAGACTTCCTTGAATAACATGCAGTGACCTAACCTCTCTTAGCTTTCACGGTGTTAATATTTAATAAGGTTCATACACACAACAATTAGTGAGTGGTTTGAGCCCACTACAATGTGAGGTAGTCGTGAAGGAGTTGATGCCCGCGCTCAGGGCAGCTCTAGCCATAACTATGGTGAGAGAATGTGGGTTGAGCGTTTATAGGGCAGCGAAGTTACTCAACATAGCTCCGGCTGCAGTCTCAAACTACTTAGCTGAGAGGAGGTCTGACAAGAAGTTAGTTAGGAAGCTCCTAGAGGATGAGAGGTACGCTACATACGTGAGAGAGTATTCGATAAAGATTATCAGGAATGAGGTTAAGGTAGATGAGGTAATGTGCTTTTTCTGCAAACTCTTTTATGGGTAGAAAATTAGTAGAGAATTAAGGTCTTAAGTGAGGGCTTCATCGATCACTAAACATAGCTTTATTTTAAACCACTTAGCTATATCTTAAGGGGTATTAAGTGAAGGCGGCGATCATAGCTGGCGGATTAGCTAAGAGATTAAGACCCTTAACAGAAGAGATTCCTAAATCACTTATTGAGGTTGCCGGAAAACCTATTATTGAGTGGCAACTTGAGTGGCTTAAAGCTAACAACATAAACACCGTGATTATCTTAGCTGGTTACAGGTATGAAAAACTCATTGAGTTCCTCGGATCCGGCAGGAAATTCGGTGTTAGCGTGACGTACGTCGTGGAAGACACACCTCTAGGTACTGGGGGTGCGATCAAGAACGCTGAACCTTATCTAAGCAATGAGGTCTTCGTTGCTTTAAACGGGGATGTGTTAACGGATATTCCGATAAGTAGGTTAGTTAGGGTTCTAGAGGAACGTCATGAGGCAGTAACCTCGATAGCGCTAGTTCCTCTGAAGTCGCCTTACGGCGTGGTGAGGATATCTGGTGATGGCAGGATTGAGAGCTTTGTGGAGAAACCCAGCATAGAGGATTACTTAATAAACGCTGGAGTATACGTTATGAGGAGCGAGATTTTCAGGTACTTGCCTGACGTAGGCGATATAGAGAAAACAGCGTTTCCTCAGCTAGCTAGGGAAGGCAAGCTTTACGGAATCAAGTTCGTGAATAACTACTGGAGATCAATTGATACGGTGAAGGATGTGGAGGAAGTAACTAACGAGATAAAATCCGGGAGACTCAAGTTTAAAGAGACTTGATGATTGGTGAAAACCTTGAATGAGGAGCCACACCTACTCCTGGAAGTACTTGAGTTAAGCGATATTAACTCACTACTTCAAGTTATTGAGAAGCATAAAGACTTAAACGGGGTTTACTTAGGCGGGTATGTTGAGGGAGTTGATGAGGGGTTCATGAAAATAATCTCAGGTCTTTCCGCCTTGAAGACTCAAGCAAGCGTGGTTTTCAAAGTCAGAGCTAAAGACGTTTTAGAGGTGTTAGATCGGGTGGCTGAGAAAGTAACCAACGTCGAGTTCGTGGCTGTCTTAAGCGATCTCAGCATCTTAGAGTCTGTTAAGCTCGAGAAGCTAAGCGTGGGGTTCGAAGTCCTCAACCCGTACCCTAACGTCAGCAAGCTCCGAGAGCTAGGTGTGAAGTACTTAGTGATCCCCATGGCTTTACTAAGGAGTAGAATAGCTAGGGAAGCTGAGGCGAAGAACGTCAGAATAATAACAACGAACGTTAACTCCCCTGAAAACTACATAAGAGCGAGAAGCTTCAAAGTCTACGCAGTAGTCTCGGAAAAACCTTCTATAAAAAGAGAAGCAGAAAGTCTAGGAATTTAAGGAGTTAAACCTCAAGCACTCATGAAGAGATATTGTGGTTCAGATACCCACGAAGATCTTCATCTCCTCGGCGGGCACGACTTTCATCATTCAATTATATTTTCCCATTAAGTAATTATAAGTCGTTATCGCGGCTTACCGTGCTTGATTAACCTCTGACCAGCGGTGCTACCAATAGTAAGCTAACGAAAACCTCTACTAGGGCTGCTAATGCGAGTATTAAGATTATTATAGGTATCTTACGTATTACGTCCTTAAACGCTTCCCTAACCTTGGCCGGGTTTCTTCGTGAGTTAGTTAATATCGTTATGCCTAGGTGTGTTCCTAGGACGGCCGAGTAAATTAGTGCCGGGATTTCTAAGACCCCGTGCGGGAGTATGGTGAGGATTCCTCCTATCACGTCTTCCTGTGTTGAGAGGATTAAGCCTACTATAAACCCGTTGACTAACATAACGCCTGCAGGACCTATTAAAGAAACACCCAAAACTATGTTTAGTAATGCTACCCTCATATTGTTAGCGAATATGGCTAAACTTAGTAGGAATAGAGACCTCATATCTGAGGTGTTGTAGTACTCTATTAACGGGCTGAACTGCTCCTTAAGAATCCCCCTGACTACAGGACCTAGCTGTTGCGACGCGTAAAACCCTGCCACAACCGAGGCGAGGAAAAGTATAGAGATTATTAACCATATAACCAGCTTAATCATCCCTCACACCTAGATTAAGATTCTCTTAAGAAGGTTTAAATTCCTCACGCTTTAAGCTAATATAAGAAAACCAAAGATTTGTATTGGGGAAGGAACTGACTGAGGTAGTTAACGAGGGCATTGCCGAATTCGACGCGAGGCAATACTTAAGAGAGTACGTGATAGAGTGGTTTAAGAGCAGATTCGAGGAATTCACACCGCCTCAGTTAATGGCCATACCGAAAATAAAAGAGGGTAGGAACGTGCTCATATCTTCCCCTACCGGGACAGGCAAGACTCTAGCGGTTTTCCTACCAATAATAGATGAGTTACTGAGATACGCTGAATCAGGCTCACTAGAAGATTACGTGTACGTAGTTTACGTATCACCTCTTAGAGCCCTAAACAACGACATGAGGAAAAACCTGATCCAGCCTGTCGCAGAGATACGTGAATACGCGCTCAATACTCAAGGCTTAAATCTCCCTGAGATTAGGGTTGGTGTCAGGACTAGCGACACCTCACCGACAGAGAAATCTAGAATGCTTGTTAAGCCCCCGCACATACTAATAACGACCCCCGAGTCCTTAGCTATCTCTATAACAGCGCCTAGGTTTAGGGAGAAATTAAGGAACGTTAGGTGGGTTGTAGTAGATGAGATTCACGAGCTAGCGTCGAGTAAGAGAGGTGCTCTACTAACCCTAACCATGGAGAGATTAGAGGAATTAGTAGGTAGGAGGATTCAGAGAATAGGCTTGAGCGCTACCATCTCTCCACTAGAGGAGGTCGCGAAGTTCCTCACGGGCTACGACGATGGAGGCACTCCCAGAGATTGCGTAGTGATTGACGCGAGATTCGTTAAACCAGTGGAATTACACGTCATCACACCTAAAGTCAACATAGTTACTGCAGGAGCTGAAGAACTTAATGAGTCCATATACGGGGAGTTGAAAAAGATAGTTGATTCTCATAGAACGACCTTAGTATTCACTAACACTAGGAGTTCTACGGAGAGAGTAGTTCATAAGCTGAAGAAGGTCCTGGCAGGCAATAGTGTTGAGGATCTAGATGAAATAGAGGCGCATCACAGCTCCTTAAGCCGTGATGTTAGGCTGGAAGTAGAGAATAAATTGAAGGAAGGTAGGTTGAGGGTAGTCGTTAGCTCCACGTCGCTTGAGTTAGGGATTGATATAGGCTATATTGACGCTGTCGTGTTACTAAGCAGTCCTAAAAGTGTTACGAGACTCTTGCAGAGGGTTGGTCGTTCAGGTCATAACGTGCGTGACGTGAGTAAGGGCTACTTAATAGCTGTAGACAGGGATGACTTAATAGAAATATCCGTCTTAACACACCTAGCTAGGCTTAGGAAACTAGACAACGTACACATACCTATGAAACCTCTCGACATACTTGCTCAAGTGCTCGTTGGCATGTCTCTTGAGAAGAAGTGGGGTTTCGAAGAAGCTTACAGAGTTGTTAAGAGAGCATATAATTACTCCAACCTCACATACGAAGAATTCCTCAATGTATTAAAGTATTTAGGGGGCAGATACGAGGACGTTCCAGACGATCTGCCAGTCTACTCCAAGATTTGGCTAGACGAGGAGGAGAAAATCTTTGGCAGGAAGAAATCAGCTAGGATGATCTACTACTTAAACGCTGGGGCCATACCGGACGAAACCAAGATGAGGGTTTTCCTAGAAGGACGTAGGTATATAGGTGACTTAGAAGAAGAATTCGTTAGTTATCTCGAGCCCGGTGACGTATTCGTTTTAGGGGGTAGGACATACATGTTCGTGAAGAGCGAAGGACTTAAGGTCATCGTCAAGGATGCTGAGAAGCAGAGACCTACCGTGCCTTCATGGTTCTCTGAAGCACTACCCCTAACCTACGACTCGGCACTTGAGGTAGGCGCTTTCAGAGGCTTAGTTAGTGAGCTGATTTCCAAACACGGAGTGAGGAAAGCATCTAAACTCATCGCGTCTATGTACCAGTTAGGGGAGAAAGAAGCTAGGTATATAACGCAGTACGTGTGGGAACAGATTAAGGTCTGCGGGGTCGTACCCACTAATAGGAAGCTCCTCATAGAACTCTGGAATGAGGGAAGCTCGCAGAACCTAATCTTCCATTACCTCTTCGGTAGGAGAGTGAATCAAGCTTTGTCTAGAGCTTACGCACACGTATTCAGCAACGAGCTGGGTGTTCCAGTAAGGGTTACTGTATCAGATAACGGCTTCATGCTAACACTCCCAGCAAATACGATTAATGATATCTCGGTAGTTAAAGAATTAGTGGGTAGGCTAAGTAGTACTAGACTCAGAGAAATACTAATCAAGGCTCTTAGAAGGAGTGAAATCCTTAAGAGGAAGTTCAGGCACGTAGCTGAGAGATCCCTAGCCCTACTCAAAGTTTACAGAGGTATTGAAACAAGCGTTAATAGGAGAGAGGTAAACTCTGAAACATTATTGAAAGTCTCTGAGAGGATTCCGGGCTATCCCCTACTACTCGAAGCGTACAGGGAAGTCCTAGAAGACTCTATGGACATACAACACGCCGAGGAAGTCCTTAAAAAGGTAGAATTAGGTGAGGTAATCCTAGAGTTCATAGTCTCGCCTGAAGTACCCTGCCCATTCAGCCACAACTTAATAGTCCAAGGCTATAGCGACGTAGTCTTAATGGAGGATAGGAGAAGAATACTTAACATGCTGTACGACAAGATAATAGCTAAGATGAGGGCTCTCTCATAATCCGTTAAGGGATTGTATTTATAGGGTTTCATTCTACTTGCTGGTATTAATGACAGAGGATTTACACCACTAAAAGACTGTGGTGAAGTCTACGCGATAGTATACTACGTACTTAAAATCCTGTCTGTTATAGATAAAAACTACAACCGCTCAAGTACGGCTTTGCGTGCCTTGTAAACTACGTAGAGAAATATGAGTAGAGTTAAAATGAAGAGAACCGTTAAGAATGGTATAACAACGTAGTAACCTGTTGAGAAAGCAAGGATTATCGAGAATATCTCTAAAACGAGAAACCACGAGAGAAAAAACAATATAGGTCTATACTCTTCGACTACATCCAAGAACTAACGCCTCTTACCCCTGGTAGCTAAGTATAACGCTGCTAGGGTGACGCCTCCCAGTATAGTGACCACCAAACCTAAGAGAACCCCTCCGTTGAATCCGGGAATTAATGCTTCGCTACTTGCGTTAGTAGGTGACGGCGTAGTTGAGGGTGCTTCGTAAGTAGTAGTTGGCGACGGGGTGATCGTGGTTTCAATTATGGGTCTGCAGGTATCTACCCTGCATATTTCAATTTCGTCTATGAAGAGTACTAGGTCATCATCGATAGTCCCATTATGAAACAACGCCACCTCGACTAGGTTGATGGGTAATCACTTAGAGATTTAGCCCAAGTGTCTGGCAACCTACCACTCGGGGAGGTAACACCTGCAATCAAGGATGCGATAGCGTTTCCACCCTGTTCACCAGGTAAACCAACCCATATTATAGCGTCAATCCTATCGCTATCCCAGTCTGTTGATATTGGGCCAGGAGTGTTCAACACCACAATGACGTTCTCAAAGAACCTCGATACTTGCTCCAGGAGTTTCTCCTCCTCACTATATAAGTGGAAAGCTCCGTCACTCATATCCGCTCCCTCAGTAGCGCTCCTACCAATGACGACAATCGCTACGTGATTCCTCGTCGCGAATCTCTCTATTTCCTCATCACTGAACACTACTTCCCTCCCTCCTGCTACCTCATAACGAGACACTATCTCCTCGTCCACGGATAAACCAGCATTCCTAAGTCCCTCCAGCAACGTTACTAGTCTTTCCCCAGGCACATCCACGTATGAAGAACCGCCACAGTGATAGTTCCAAGCCCAGTGCTGCGCCACCCCAAACACAGCGATTCTCTTGCTTCGATTCAATGGTAGTACACCCTTATTCTTCAAGACAACGATACCTTCTAAGGCCACTACATATGATAATTTAGCCCCATCCCTCAATACCTCGGGAAGTGATTCCGGGATGGTTTCCAGAACAAAACCCGGGATCTCATACCTAGATAGAAACTCTTCTACCTGCCTAGCAGGTTCGAAATCCTCGGTACTAAGTTCCTTAACTAAGTGAGCCGTAGTTGAATAGCTAAAGAGGCTCATGAAGATAGTAGTTAATACTAGTAGAGCTAATAGCTTAGAAGCACGATCTCGTTGTAAACTCATTTTTCTCTCCACTCATGAAATAATATACGTGGAGTTATTAATCTCAGTAGTTTCGAGATAAGACGTGAGGAGATGCTCCGTGGTCAATCGTGTGGGCACGGTCGTTACAGGGTTCACGAAGCCTCTTTAGCTATTTATGCTGGGATAATCTCAATAACAAGTCCCTAAACAAGTAGATGAGGAGACTAACAAGAAACTCACTCAAACACGGAGTTCCCACCCAGGAGAAGTGGGGCTGTTACTGTTTTCATAGTCATTTATTGTATTTACTTGTTTTGTAATGATTTATAAATCAGGAATGCTTTATGTATTTATTGGTGACCTTGGGTTTCCGAGACCCGTAGGGCGGTGAGCCCTAGGCGACTAGCGGTGAGACCCTGCGGTGAGGGGCTCGGGGAGACCGTTAAGAAGTAGATGGTGGAGAGATAAACGGCTATAAACCACCATCTACCGAGAAACGGTAACTCACTTAATGCTGTGACCACACGTATTTCTTGCTGATTAAGTAGTTGGCTATGAAGCCTACTAGAATACCTAGTGCTTGAGAAATTAGTGATTCCTTTAATATGAGGTAGTAAGCAAGTTGTGAGATCACGTACTGTGCTAGGGTGCCCACAGCTGTTGAGGCATGGTATTTGAGGAATCTCCACCAACGCTTTCCGGACCTCCTCTTCCTGAACGTCCATAAATCATTCCAGATGAAATTGTTGGTTAAGGAGGTTTCAATACCTATTATTGAAGCTATGAAGTGTGGTAATGATAGCACGTAGCTCAGTAACCATACAACACCTAAGTTAACGAGAACTCCTGAAGTACCGACTACCGCGAACTTGTAGTAATCTGGCATTATCACGAGTAGTTGCTTCACGTAACTAAGTATTTCTTTTTTGCTTAGTTTAGACTCACCCCTAACTCTTGATTGGAAAACGTACGGTACCTCACATATCTTCAAGTTATCGTGTTGAGATATTATCTCGAGAAGTATTTTATAGCCGCTGGGCACGGCTATCTCAGCCTCCTCTATAAGTTCCTTCCTAATCAGGAAGAAACCTGAGAGAGGGTCTTTAATACTTCTCGCTTGAGGCACTAATATTCTAGCCATGTAAGTAGCTCCTAAGGAAATAACGCGCCTAATCAGCGGGAATCCCACGATACAACCTCCTCTCACATACCTAGAAGCTATGACTATATCGCATCTACCCGCGTTTCGTAGAAGTTCCTTGATTACTTCAGGAGGGTGCTGTAGATCCGCATCCATCACCACCACGTAATCACCGCTACATACCTTAACACCGTCTAGGATAGCTGAGGATAACCCGAGCTTACCCGCTCTCCTAACCAGCTTCACCGGATACTTACTTGAGAGCTCTATAACACGTTCAGCGGTTCCGTCAGGAGAGTTATCATCAACCACAACTACCTCATAATCAACCTCGTTTAAAGACGTGTGAATCCTGCTTAATAACTCGTCGATATTCTCCCTCTCATTATACGTAGGGACAACGACCGAAACAACAGGCCTAGAAACCGTCACACGTCTCTCCTTACTAACTTATCTGGAATCAAAACATAAATCTTCTTAACGAAGTACTCAAACCCATCACCTATAAGGAAGGTTTAAGGATTGATCCCTAAGTAAAGAAGGTTAGGTCTTCTCTCTTGTTTTTCTAGCCCACGGGATTCTCAGACCTAAGACAATTATGTCTCTGTTGAATATTGCTGAAGCCGCGTATATCAGGAGAGCGCACATGCCTGTTGCTACTATTATTGAGTATATTATTAGGGTCATCTCCCCAGACATTAGTGAGATGGCATACATGTACGGTAGTGTGGCTATTGTTAAGCCTGCTAAGACTGCTGACGCAGTATTTGGCGGGAGACCCATGTACATAACTACGAATCCCACCCCCATGAAGACGAACGTGACTGGCGCTGCCAGGCCGCCAGCAATTCTCTCATCGCTGACTAGAGAACCTATTATCACACCTATAGCTCCCGAGAATATTAAGCCGAGAACTATAGCTAAGCCAATCACTCCCAGTATTCCCGGACCCAGGGACCTCGTTATTATGGTTATGGGAGGGGCTTGCTCAGCGCTTGCCGCGCTAGAGATCCCGCCGAGGAATACCGTGAATAAGCTAATCATGTATACTGCCCCGAACAGTATTGACGCTATAGAAGCACCGAGTATCTTAGCTAACACAATATCCCTCCTGCGGATGGGTTGAGCTAATAACATCTCGAAAGCTTTCTCAACTTTCTCAACAGCTACTAATTGTGAGGCGTAAGTAGTGTTTATACCTAGGATTATGCTAACGAGTAGCGGAATAAGTGACGTGAAGAC
>DAIRVF010000030.1:0-11614 GCA_036802965.1 Zestosphaera sp. | reverse complement strand
GTATAGGGAGTCTTATAAGAGATTAAGTGCTGGGAGGGTTCAGAGCCCTGTTCTAGGGTGGATCATAGAAAGTTATGAGAAGCACCGTAGATCCTTGTCTAAGTACCTCGTTTTTCACTTTAAGGACTTGAAGATAATGGCTAAAGTTCCTGAAAGCTTGAGAGACTTGATTACTCAAGATAACGTTATTGAGGTTCGGATTGATGTCAGGAGTCGCGGGGTGTCTGAAGAACTGGTGAGTCCGCCGCCACCCTACACTACGGACACAGCGCTCTCAGAAATCTCAAGCGTTCTAGCTATCTCGGCGTCTCAGGTAATGAAGGTTTTACAAGAGCTTTTCGAGTTTGGGTTGATAACTTACCATAGGACTGATAGCGTGAGGGTTTCGGACGCAGGGATTAGGGTCGCGCGAGAGTATTTAAGCGAGAAGCTCGGCGAGTCATGGGATAAGTTTTTTGAGGGGAGGGTTTGGGGTGTTGGCGGGGCTCACGAGTGTATAAGGCCTACGAGGCCTATCGATGCCGAGACGCTTAGGGAGTTAATTAGTGAGGGTGTTATAGAGATTCCTAGGAGGCTTCATAACACGCATTTCAGGGTTTACGACATGATATTCAGGAGATTTATCGCGTCTCAAATGTCTAAGGCTTTGATTAGGAAGAGGAGTGTGGAATTCCGTGTAGAGGTGATTACCAGAGACTCAAGACATTTTGAGTTACCGCCTATTAGTAAGGAGATAATATCTGAGGTTGTTTTCGATGGGTTTAATAAAGTCCTTAAGAGCTTGAGGGTCTATCAAGTTCCTGACGACGGTCTTTACAGTTCTGAGGGTTCTGACTTCAAGTACTACGTTGAGTCAGTGTATGAGGTACCCTTACACACTGAAGCGTCTGTCGTGAGGACCATGAAGGAGAGAGGTATTGGAAGACCTTCCACCTACGCTAAAATAGTTGAGACCATACTTAAGCGTAGGTACGCGTTCTCTAAGAGGAGGGGGGAGCTAATACCGTCGTTGCTGGGTAGGGAGGTGTATAACTATCTTACAGAGAAGTATGCTCGCTTAGTTAGTGAAGAGAGGACTAGAGTTCTAGAGAGCAAGATGAGTAGTGTGGAAAGTGATGAGTCTCTTTATAACGACTTGCTCAGGGAATTATACGAGGAGTTAAGAACTAACGAATTACTTGGAGTGACTGGGTATGAGTTATAGGAGAACGGTCGCTGTAGTGAGGCTGGACTTAAGTACTAGTTCTAGGATGTACGCGGAAACTATAAGTGATGTCTTGGAGCAGATATCGAGTAACGTATCCTTACTCTTATGCCTCTCCTCAGTAACCTCTCTTTACGACTTCATTAATGGGCGCAAGAGGTATAGTAACTATAGGAATTACGTGAGAAACATTACTAAGAAATTGCTTAACGTAGTTAGGAGAAGGAATGTCTCCATTATAATAACTCCCCTAATTAGGAAGGGGGGTGCTAAAGCACATTTCTCTACAGCTATAATACCCCCTCTAGGACAGCCAGTCTTTAAAGCAGGTAACATACTGCCCATCAACGACAAGATATCATCGAATAAGACTCCAGAGGTATTCGAGGTTAGCGGGATTAAACTATGTTTCATTTACTTAAATGAACTTGAGGTTCCTGAAGCGGCGAGAATATGTAAGTTTTTGGGGAGCGACGCTATAGTGGCTGTTAGCCCGCCGTTACTAACGGAGCGTGACCCGGACCTAACTCTTAAGTTAGGTGTTGTGAGAGCGGTGGAGAACAACATACCTCTCGTTGGGTTAGGGGGTTACCTAGCTAGTAAGAGGGTTCAGCAACCAACCTTCCTAGTCAATAGTTCTGGCGAAGTAGTTGATTTTTATAATGATTACGAGCCGGCAGTCTTCGAGGTCGAGATAGAGAGGCTGGATCGCTCGGTAAGGCTGGATCTAGTACGGAAATACTTAAAACTCATCAGGGAAATGAGGATCCACCCTTCTTATAGGGACCTACCGTAAAAACTTGGCTTTCCCTGATTGAAGGGCCTATTTATTAAAGAGTGTAGAGTATATTTGGGGTTTACATAAGATGTTCGAGATTAGGTGGCATGGGCGTGGGGGTATGGGTGCTGTCACGGCCGCCGACATAACGGCCTCCGCAGCTATCAAGGCGGGCTTCTACGCTCTAGCATTCCCTGAATTCGGTGCGGAGAGGAGGGGTGCTCCGGTCACCGCATATACTAGGATTGATAGGGAAATCATCTATGACAGGACTCCCATAACCAACCCGGATGTCGTTGTGGTTTTAGATCCTTTCATGATATCGTCGCCTAGGGTTCTCGCCGGGTTGAAGGAAGGCGGTTACCTAATAGCTAACACTACTAAGGATCCTTCGGAGATACTGGATCAGATGGCGGATTTAAGGCGCTTAAGAATTACGGTGGCGACCGTTGACGCGACGAGTATAGCAATGAATGTGTTTAAATTGCCTATCGTTAACACGGCTATGATAGGGGCTTTGGTGGCTGCCACAAATATAATACCGTTGAGCAACGTGGTGGAGGTAGTTAAGGAGAGGTTTCCTGAGAGGTTAGCTGAAGCCAACATACACTTAATTAATGAGTCGTATAGGTTACTTAAGGTGATGAGACCGTGAGTGGTAGACTGCCTTCATGGAAGGAATTACCGATAGGTGCGGTAATATTAGAGCCTGGATCTTCAAGACGTTACAAAACCCATGAGTGGAGGACTTTAAAACCCGTCATAAACCAAGACAAGTGCATCAGGTGCCGCATATGCTGGTCTTACTGCCCGGAACCAGCGATACTGGAGGTTGACAAACCCTATGTTACCTCAACTAACAGGAAGTACGAGATCACCTACATGGTAGATTACGATTACTGTAAGGGTTGCGGTATATGCGCGCAGGAATGCCCTGTTAAAGCTATAGAGATGGTTCCTGAGGTGAGGTAAGTGGGTAAGATAGTTCCGCTCTCAGGTAATTCAGCCGTAGCATACGCCGTTAAGTCAGCGGATGTGGACGTGATTTCCGCGTATCCCATAACACCTCAGACCACGATAGTTGAGAAGTTAGCGGAATTCATAGCTAACGGTGAACTGGATGCTGAAATGATTCACGTGGAATCCGAACACTCAGCGCTTTCAGCAGCTGTCGGGGCGTCAGCCGCCGGTGCCAGAGTTTATACTGCGTCATCTTCGCAGGGGATAGTCCTAATGTATGAGATAATGTTCATAGCTTCCTCGCTTAGATTACCTATCGTCATGACCATAGCGGCGAGAGCTCTCTCAGCACCTATAAACATATGGAACGATCACAGTGATTTCATGGCAGTCTCAGACACTGGCTGGGTCATGATGATGGCGGAGAATAATCAGGAAGCGCACGACGACGTCATACTTGCTTACAGAATCGCGGAGGATCCGGAAGTGCTCCTGCCAGTGGCCACGGCTCTTGACGGGTACTTCATGACCCACACTATCGAGCCTATTGAGGTCATCGAGAGGGAGGATGCGTTGAGTTTCGCGCCAAAGAGAAAGACGTGGTTTACCTTAGATCCTGACAAGCCCGTAACCATCGGTGCTTTAGGGGACCCGCAATGGTATTTCGAGTTTAAGAGGCAACAATATGAAGCTATGAAGAAGTCAAGGGAGGTCTTCGAGAAAAGCATTGAAGAGTTTGCTAAAGTGTTTGGTAGGAGGTATGGCGCGGTTGAGTACTTCGGTGACGAGAATCCTGAAGTAGTGTTAGTAGCTATGGGTCACGTGGTAGGCAACATCAAAGCTTACTTGAGTAGGGTTAGGGGTAAGGATTCTAGAGCAGGAGTACTCAAAATAAAGCTCTACAGACCGTTCCCGGAGGACTTGATAGTTAAGTACCTTGAGGGTGTTAAGATTGTCGGCGTTATTGATAGAGCTTTAATACCTGGTTCCGCGTCCCCAGGACCTCTGCACTCAGAGGTGGTTGCGACGCTGCGTAAGCACGGGGTCGACGCCAAGACTTTGAGTTTCGTTTCCGGCCTTGGCGGGAGGCCTGTGACGCACGAGCACATAGGCTTGATGTTCGGCAAGCTCTCCGAGCTTAAGGACAAGCCCTCCTCTGAACTACCTAAAGAACCTCTGTTTATTGGGGTGAGAGAATGAGTAAAACGTTAACTATCAGGGATCTACCTCGTGAGGAGAGGTTCGCGCCCGGTCACAGGATGTGTCAGGGTTGCGGCGCGGCCATACTGATGCGGCACGTAACTAAGGCGTTACCTAAGGATACGGTAATAGTTCAAGCAACTGGGTGCGTTGAGGTCACCACCACGCTATATCCTGAGACTTCATGGATGAATCCGTGGCTGCACATAGCGTTCGAGAACGCCGCGGCCGGTGCTTCAGGGGTTGAGGCAGCTATTAAGGTGCTTAAGAGGAAAGGACAGTTGCCTTCTGGGAAGGAGGTGAAGGTTGTGGCTATAGGGGGTGACGGCGGCACTTTCGACATAGGTATTCAAGCACTTTCAGGGATGCTTGAGAGAGGTCATGATATCCTCTACATAGTTTACGATAACGAAGCTTACATGAACACGGGTATTCAGAGGAGCGGAGCCACACCGTTCGGCGCTTGGACCACTACAACACCTGTAGGGAAGGTATGGCACGGTGAGTGGAGACGTAAAAAGGATATTATAGGGATAGCTCTAGCTCATAGGGTTCCGTACGTAGCCACGGTGAACCCAGCCTACCTACCAGACCTCTACGTTAAGGTGAGTAAGGCTATGAGTATTAAAGGGCCTAAGCTAATACATGCTTTCTCTCCCTGCGTACCTGGTTGGAGGTATGAGCCGGCGCTAACTATAATGATAGCTAAGATGGCTGTACAGACAGGCATGTGGATTAACTACGAGATAGAGAACGGCATCTTAAATGTGACTACCCCTGTACCTAAGAGGAAACCCGTGAGGGAGTACCTGAAGCTTCAGGGAAGGTTCAGGCATCTCACTGATGAGGAAATCAGCATCATACAGAAGTTCGTTGATGAACAGGTAGCTTACGTAAATAGGCTGGCTGGGAAGGAAGTCATAGGACCTGTTGAAGCTTAAGTGTTTTTCACTAACCTAACGCACATGACTCAAACTCTGTGCGGGGGCCCCGCAACTACTTAAAGGAACTTGCTCTTAATCGGTTATTGCGTAACACGATGCTTTAGGCTCGTAGATCTCACCGTTACGTCTCAGATTCCTGATTATTTTCTCAAGAACCTCCTCGTCTATCCCGTACTCTGAGGCCTTCTTACGTAATTCTTTATACTTAACGCATTCCTCGCCGGACTCTATGATCTCCCTTATTAATTTGATGACCGTGACTTCCTTATCACGCATGCTCTTAGTCTTACCGGTCATTATTAAGTCCACGTCTATCGTTCCGGTCTCAACATCCATCCCAACCTGCTCTAAGACAGAGTTCATTAACCTCACAGCCTCTACAGCGTCCTCAGCCTCTACCTTATTCTTCAACTTCATCTTGGCGTGTGCCTCCGCGAGCCTGATGAGTGCCTCTAACTGCCTGGTTGTTATAGCTAGAGGGACATCCTCCCTTTCAGCACTCTTCTTTCTTAACTCTATGTAGTACTCCTTAATTATTCTCTCAGCTTCCTCGGTTAGTTCTGGTTTCACGTATTTTCTCGCGTAAGCTATGTACTTACGCAGGAGGTCTGGCGGAATCTCCGACTCAACGTAACCGGCTTTCTCATGGGTTTTCAGGACGTAGCTCGATAATGATGTGTCCTTCACTAAGTTAGGCAGGTCTCTCACCACAAATATTAGATCAAATCTTGAGAGTATCGTTACCGGTAAGTCGATATTCTCAGCTATGCTCTCACTGCTTACGTACCTACCTCTCTTAGGGTTCCCGGCAGCTATCACCGTCGTCCTAGCATTTAGCCTAGCAACTATTCCTGCCTTAGCTATGCTTACGGTGCCTTGCTCCATAGCTTCATGGATAGCTACCCTATCCTCGTCACGCATCTTATCGATCTCATCAATACTTACTATCCCCCCGTCAGCTAAGACCATTGCTCCGGCCTCCAAGAAGTACTCGCCGGTCTGCTTATCCTTAACTACCGCGGCCGTAAGACCTGCAGCGCTAGAGCCTTTACCCGTGGTATATATCCCTCTGGGAGCTATCCTGGCGGCGTATTGGAGTAGTTGTGATTTAGCTGTCCCCGGATCCCCCACCATGAGGACGTGCACGTCGCCCCTCAGCCTGGTCCCGTCACGCGTGATCTTGGAGTTACCGCCGAATAACGCTAACGCTATGGCTTCTTTCTCGTCCCACATCCCGTAAATCGTCGGGGCTATGCTAGCTATTATCCTACGTCTTATTAAGGGGTCTCGAGAAAGCTCAATTATCTTAGCCTCATCTTCGGCACTAAGTTTTAGTTCTTCGAGTAGTCTCTGAGCAACGACGACGTTGTTGGCTTCAATGTATGGTGTGTAGGTGATTCTCTCAAACTTGCTTGATCTGGTACCAGGCCTACCTAGTCTAACCACACCTATCACTGTGACTCTGTCGCCGGGTCTGGCGGCATCCACCAAGTCGTCTGTTAAGATTACTTCTATAGACCTAGGTATCTGGCCTGCAGGGACCTCCTCAGGCCTTTCCTGAATAACTACTAGTTGCCAATCCCTATACTTAGAGCGTTCAGGCTCTAACTTGATAGTTCCTCTCCTAAAACGTTCCTCCTCGGATACCTCGCTGACGCAGACAGGGCAGTACGGAGGTCTCTCTAACTCATCTCTCAGCTCCTCCCTCTCCTCAGGCGGCCACCAAAACTCGTGTTTCTCGCCGTTTAATAGTATGTGCACGTACAGAGCTTTATAGAGCTTGCTCTTACGTGGTGTTGCCTTAACGATAACGCCTTCAACAGCTATTAGCTTCCCTAGGTAGTCGCTGGTAACCCCTCTTATGGTTGTGGCCCTCACCCAACCGTTAAGTCTAACGTAAAACTTCTCGTGTTTTTCAGCGTATTCGGGGTACTCACCCCTTATTAAGTCTCTTAAAGCCTTGTTGAATGCATCGAAAGCTTCGTCAGGGTTTCTCTCTATGAATTCTATGAGGTTAACGTCATACGTCGCTAGATCCTCGTAATCTATCAGCAGGGACTTACCTCCCTCTCTTATCATCCTCCTTATCCTTTCCTTATACTTGAAGGAGCCGTCACCGCTCTTGAAGTTACTTAAGAAAGACTTGATGAGCTCTACGTCTACCTTATGCTCTATGATTTCCTCACGCACTTCCAGACTCTCGGCTTCATTATTTTCGGCCACTAACAGCCCACCTCCACTCGCTAATTAGTGCTTTGAGGATCTTTAAGAAAACAGCTTCCTCGATGAGTACCTTATCTATGTACTCATCGGCTTCCTCCTCCCTAGACAACACCGCTATCTTGGTTAACTTCCTTAACCTGTACTGAATCAAGTCGTCAAGATTGCTTTCAAGCTTGATTAAGCTGACGGCGGCTTCAGGCTCTTTCAGAGAAGTTTCCCTCACCTTACTTAAGAGCCTGCGTGCTTCAGGGTAGAACCTAGGTTTTAGCTTCGTGAAATCCCTCTCACCACTCCCCTTCTCACTTATTAAAGCCATGGCGACATCACGAGTCTCCAGAGTGTTTTCCTTAATCTCTACCGAGCCATCCTTACTCAAGAGCTCCGCTAGCCAGAAAGGAATCGTGGCTTCAACACCTTTACTTAAGAGTTCCGTGGATTCCCCTACTGACAGCTTACCTAAATCTCTAAAAACAGCTACCTTAACAGGGCTCAACTCGTGATAGTACGTAGCTAGGTCCATCAAAGACTTTATCATTGCTCTCCAAACACTATCTAGTCGTTACATAATATTTAAACTCATTTCTTAATCACGGAACACGCATAAATACTTAAAAACTCTCGTGAATCATTGTAAAGGAAGGGCCCGTAGCTCAGCCAGGTAGAGCGGCGGACCCCAGCAGGCAGGCCGAGGCTCTTAACCCGTAGGTCCCGGGTTCAAATCCCGGCGGGCCCGCCACAAAACACTCTAACATGATGCTTGGAGATGAGGAGTGGTCACCGTCTGAGGTCGTGATGAGGGCTCGTGTTACTGATTTCTTGAAGCACCACGTGATCGCGAAGACCACATATTTATAAGCTTCATGCTAAAGTTGTTGTGGGTTTAGGAGATGTGTGAGCTGACCGTGAAGCTGAGTAACGGGAAGGAAGTACTGGTTACTGAGGACGTCTTGGGCACGGTATACAAGTACATGAGATTCTCACTGACTCTCGAGGAACTCGCGCGTGAGTTAGGTCTTGAGAGCTGGGAGGAGGCTTACGATTTCGTGAAGAGATTCCCAGCTTGGGTAGCGTGGACACCTCCCTCATTCTTCAAGTACATCAAGGAGAAACTATGTATTGAGAAAAAGAGTGCTGAGTAAGCCTTAAACACCTCGTTTAGGTAAACCATTCCTTAGTAACGTCTAGGTAAATACTCCTTCGTAGGTGTTTAGGGATTTCGTTAGCGGGGAAACGCTTGGGAAACCCTTGTTGGCCACCCACCTACGTTGCCACCGTAACTTACGGTAAGGAGGAATTCGCAGAGCTCGAGATCGGTGATGCTCTCTACCCACTAGATCCTGAGATCAAGGTCTGCAGGACCTCATACGGAGGACTCCTATTACTGAAGACTACAGTAATCGAGGAAGTCGCGGCTAAGACACTTCTAGCTACTCCTCCGTCTACCCTCCGTAGATTCATGAAAGTTCTTTTTTGTTGTGAGATTCCTGAGTTGTTTGAGTGTTTGAAAAGGAACGTCACGATCTTACTTGGTTTTAGTTATTTGCGTGTTAGCGAGAGGTCTGGCGTGAGCTATGGACGCATTGCGGAATTGCTTAGCTCTGTTGGATATAGACCGAGTCCAGGAGGAGGCTATACCTTGAGCGTGGAGCCCTTGGAGGGCGTCGTTTGCTTCACTAAGCAACTCCTAACTTTTAAAAACATATCTTGAATCTTATTTCGGTGAGAGTATGGGTGAGTTAAGGAAGATAGAGGTAGTTGATGTTCCAGTACCTCAAGGAACTAACGTCATCATAGGCCACACACACTTCATTAAGTCTGTTGAGGATATTTACGAGGCACTAATAACATCGTCGACGGTGATAAAGTTTGGTATAGCTTTTAACGAAGCTAGCGGCGAGAGGCTGGTTAGGAGTGACGGGAATGACGAGGAGTTGATTAAGTTAGCTGAGGAAGCTGCTCTCAAGATAGGAGCTGGACACACCTTCGTGGTTTACTTAAGGAACGCATGGCCTATAAACGTCTTAAACGCGTTGAAGAACGTTCAGGAGGTGTGCAGGATATACACCGCTACAGCGAACCCCGTTCAGGTATTGGTTGCTGAGACGAATCAGGGTAAGGGAGTTATAGGGGTCGTCGACGGCTTCACAGTGGTTGGGGTTGAGAACGCTGATAACAAGAAACACCGTCACGAATTCCTTAGGAAAATAGGTTATAAGAGGTAGTCAATGTAGGGTGTTTAACAAGCTCGGTTGATTAAGCATGTCCTCCTACGCTTCTCTTAAGTGTTTATCGAGGCAGGAAATACGTGTAAGCGATAAGTTAGCGATAACTCTATATAGGATCGCTAAGGAAGAGGAGATAGGGCTACCTAAGACTAGCTTCGAGGAAGTCCTCGCGACAAGGCCTAGCACCTTAGTTAGGTATAGGGATTTAAAGAAAGTGTGTAGGGGTTCTGACGCAGCGTTAATCAGCGGGGACGGCATGTCCTTATTCATTATTTTAAAGAAAGAATCCCCCAGCATTCAGCTACTGAAGATGCCAGCGTTTGTTAGGGAGATCCTAATAGTTAGGGAAGTAACGGATAACGGTGTTGCCGGCGAGGATTCAGCGTCTGAGTTCTCAGGTCTTGAATTAAAGGCGGAGAAGATAGAGCTTGGTGAGGGATTCGTAGCCTTTGATTCCGTGTTTAAGGGCGGTTTAGATGACGGCATATACGCGTTGAAAATAGTGAGCGATAGACTAGATTCCGTCATAACCAGAGACGAGATAATTAAATACCTGAGCAATCAGAGCAAACTTAAGACACCGCCTAAGAAGGCCCTGAAGAAAAGGAGGGTAAGGAAGAAGGCTGGGAAGAAGAGGAAGAAGCAACGAAAGAAGACACGCAAGAAAGCATCTAGAAAGTCACGAACTAAAAAACGTTAAGTTAAGCGTTTTCTCATATGAGTAAAGCTAGCAGAGCTTTTTGCGCGTGAAGTCTATTCTCTGCTTGATCCCACACTACCGACCAGACACCGTCTATGACTTCGTCCACTACCTCCATACCCCTCATCGCAGGCAGGCAGTGCATGAATATAGCGTCTTTCTTAGCTAGTTTCATGAGTTCCGGCGTCACCCTGAACTTGCTCAGATCCTTAATTCTCTTCTCTCTTTCTGCTTCCTGACCCATGCTGATCCACACGTCAGTGTAGACCACGTCCGCCGCTCTGACGGCTTCTTCAGGTGTTCTAACTATCTCTATTACTGAACCAGACCTCGAAGCCTCCTCCTCAGCAACCCTAAGTATGTCGTGGTGTGGGTCGTAGCCCTCCGCAGTACCTATCCTCACGTTAACCCCCAACTTACTCGCCGCTAGCAGTAGTGAGTGTGCCACGTTATTACCTCCGTCACCTACGTAAGCTACGGTAACTCCTTTCAGCCTCCCCTTCTTCTCGTATATCGTTAACATGTCCCCAACCGCTTGGCACGGGTGTTCTCTATCGCTTAAAGCGTTTATGACCGGTATGTTAGCGTACTTAGCTAACTCCTCTAGATCGTTGTGTTTGTAAACTCTTGCGACGATGCCGTCAACGTATCTATCTAAGACTCTCGCTGTGTCAGCTATGGTCTCGCCCCTACCTAACTGGAGTTCCTGCCAATTAACACTTATTGAGTGACCACCTAACTGAACTATGGCTTGCTCAAAACTGATTCTAGTTCTAGTACTCGGTTTCTGGAAGATCATCATGACGGTCTTTCCTTTAAGAACTGGTATTATTCTCTCCCCACCGTAAAATCTTTGTTTCAAGTTGTATGCTGTGTCTATTAAGAACATGAGTTCTTCTGACGTCAAGTCATTGACTGAGAGGAAATCCCTACCTTTTAAAGATCTCACGGGCTAGCACCCGGTATAGTATTTAAGGTAGGTAAAATAAAGTTTTATAATGTTTATAATTTCGGAATTCGGGTAGTTTTTGAAGATCATGAAGGACGCGAGAATACTCCTAAAAGTTGCTGAGGAGAGAGGCGGTGTTAAGCCGGGCTTCTCACCCTACCACGTCTTTAAAGCACTTGATTTCCTGCACACACGCGGTGTCGGTAGCAGGCACGAGTTAATGAGGTTGCTTGGCTTAGGTGAGGCTAGTGTTAAGACCTTGCTTAATAGGTTGAGGGAAGCAGGCTTAGTCATTATTTCAAGACCTCACGGCACTAAACTAACGGATGCTGGGAAGGGATTAATCAGTAGTCTTAAGGAAGTCATAAGGATAATCCCGTCCTTAAGAGTTGAGAGTGTGTGCTTGAATTGCTCTATCTCAGGACTTATCC
>DAIRVF010000029.1:0-11708 GCA_036802965.1 Zestosphaera sp. | reverse complement strand
AAGAAGTTGCTTATCTCTTCCTTATATCTGAGCCAGTCATAGTAGAGTGTTGAGTTAGTCTCACGCGCCACCTCAACAATCCCCTCGATAGTGCTTGAATCGTCGTTAAGTCCTGGAATGATGGGGCCGAAGAAAACCCATGTCTTAATACCTGATTCGCTAACTTTTGCCAGAGCTCTCACTCTAGCCGTGGGTAGAGGAGCTCTAACCTCAACATCCCTTAACGTAGAGTTGTCTACTGAGGTAATCGTGAACCCAACCTCAACTAAGTTGTTATGCCGGGTCAGGATATCTAGGTCTCTTAAGACTAGAGGGGATTTAGTCTGTATGACGACCTTGAAGCCTGCTTTAAGAAGCACTTCAAGAGACGCTCTAGTTAACTTAGTTAAGGCTTCGATAGGTTGGTAAGGGTCTGTAGTGGTTGAGAGGCCTACGGAGCCTGGGCGAACCCTCCTAACATCAGACCTCAGCAAGTCTATCAAGTTCTTCTTGACGTAGATTACGTCACCCCAGCGGGTCCTAGGTTCCTCAAACCTGCAGTAACTCCTCGCATAGCAGTAACTACATTTATGGTAACACCCGATATAGGGGTTTAAAGCGTAGTCTAGGTCCGATAGTCTGGACTTGCTGAGAGCTGTGGATGCGTGAATAAAGACGTACTCTACCCAGCCTTTACGCACTCTTTCTAGAGAAAGAGTCAAGCCTCTTCACCTTCCCGTAATTTCCTAGAATGTAAGAGTTCCTCACGATCTCCTCTACATTAACACGTGTACGTCCTTTCAGGAAATCCAATACTTCATTTAAGTCGCTAAACCTCGCCGGTCTAGACTCAAACAACTTCCTAATGTTCTCCCTGACGAACCAGACCCCGATAGGTATGTTGAATCCCTCGTAGATCTCCCTGTACAGGAAGACCGTAGCTTGCCTCCCAAGCCTGTAGAGGAGGTGCTCGGCGACTCCTAAGCGGGCGGCGTAGTAGCAACCCCCTGTCAACGCGTATTCAGACTTCCCTAAAGGACCTTCATGATCGCCCCCGATCGCTACCCTAATTCCTGAGGGATTCCACGTGCTGCCAGGGAACCAAGCCTCAACCCACTCATAACTCCAAACACCTGGTAGCAGAACCGCCACGAAGAGATTCTTCATGTACTCCCTCACATAGACTAAGATCTCCCCGAGCTCCGGCAAACCCCTCACTTTCTTAATTAAAGACTTGGAGATTATGTCGTCAACTGCTGTTATGGACCACCTGGTAGGGACTAACCTCCTGTTCGTGGACCTACCTAAAGCACCTACAGAGAAGATCCTCTGTATTCTGGAGACGGGAACCCCTTCTTTATACAGCACTAAGACAGCCTCAATAGCTTTTAAGTCCGTGTCACCGAAGACCTTCTCAACAGGTCTTCCGAAGTATGGATTGCTAACTACTCTGACATCCCTTAACAAAGCTCTCGGACCGAATGGCGGGATCTCCTCGCCGAAGAGAGGTTTCCTAAAATACTTCTTGTCCAGGAGGACCTCAACATCCACAGGCTTCTCGGAGAGAGCGAGTTCCTGAATCTTGGTCACGTAATTGGTTCCTACGTCCCGAACCTTGACTTGAGTAACTCCGACGACCATGGAGAGTCTCTTAACGAGTATGTCTTCTAAGGACTTACCTATCCATGACTCAGGCAGTTCGTATTCTTTAGTGTCACCTACCTGAGGAGGTAGTGAGGGCCCTACGTTGACTTTGGGGTAGCCTACCCTCCCAACAAAAACGGAGGGCGGTGAGGACCCCTCAATGAGATCGCTGAACTTAATGAGCTTCACGCTGATCTTGCTGTAAAACTCTACCAGTAGTGGACAGTAAGTGAGTCCGCATAAATACCTAGACCCTCTGCACAGACTGCAGATCTCTCCTCTAATCAATTCCTCAAGCCTAATACTACTTACGTTAACACGAATATTAAGAGTTAATACACGCGTTACTCGGCTGAAACCTTGCTTAACAACCAGGTCAACTCAGCGATTCCTAGCTTGCTTCTGCCGTCACCGCATAAAGTCTTTAGAGCGTCTGGCGCATCCTCACTGCACGCTAGGTTCCTAACCCTACTTAAGACATAGCCCCTCCGCTTAAGTCTTGGAGTGATTTCCCAGTAAGTTGTTAAGATACCCTTCCAGGGTAGGAGACGACCGAGTATCGCGAGTGAGAACGTAAGTGAAAGGATTAAGGAAATCATGCTTAAGCTAACTAGTCCTGTGTTCTCGCTGAACGTGAGTAAATACCTGAAGGGGTTGGATACTGCCGCGACAAGGTACGTGAGGTTACTACTCATTAATTCTGCGGTCGTTATCGGTTTCAGTCCGTACTTAGAAGAGTCTAGATAGATCGTCCCGCCAATACATATAGAGCTAAGGACTTCCTTAACAAGCTTGACGTAGGGGTTGTCCGGGGATAGTGACGAGAGGGCTGCGTTAGTCATTATAGAACCATCACCGAACACGTATGCCAGACTCCCGTCAACACTTACCTTAACCCCTAAGACCACGTCACCTCTATAAGCTACTGTCACACCCTTACTTGACAAGACTCTCGACGCGTACGCGAAATAAACTAGTGTGTCAGTCCCGCTAACGTTCACTATACCGTGGAAAACCTGGGAACCCCCAAAACTCACGTACTCCCCTAAAATCTTCGCGTCGCTACCTAAGGTTTCTAAGACAGCGTTACTGTAGGTTCCTTCATCGGCTATGACGAGGCCTGAGCCGCTCCTAACTAACCAAGCTATTACGCTCGTTTCCTCAAACGTAAATGGTTTCTCAGGCGATACTATGAGTACTATGCGACAAGATCTGGAACTCGGATAGAGTGGGGTTAGTGTCCAGGAGTCTACCAACCTAACCTCATAACCTAGCCTTTCCAGCAATTCCCTTAAGCGTGAGGTACCCTCGTAACTAGTGTTGTAGGGTGAGGCACCGCTTAAGACAACTCCTGCGGGAAACGGCTCTGCTAACAGAGCTATCAGGAAAACAACCACTACTAACTTACTCAGGTCTGCGTTCTTCACGGCCACCCACCAAGCTCTTTACGTAGCTGAGGAGGGCTAAACCGGCTACGAGGGATGTTAAGGAAGCCACGTATTTTTGAGAGAGAGCTAGCACAACGGAGCTCACCAGCAGGAAGTAGCTTAAGTATAGTGTGAGGAGTTTAAAGATGTCCTTAGCCAAAGTACTTCAACACCTCCTCAAACAACTTTATGGATTCTTCGAAGAAACCTAACAACCAAAAAGCCTTAGTAAGGATCAAGAACGCTGTCGAGGCAACCACCAAGATAAGTCTTAAGCTAAGACTACGGATTAGGTACCACAGCACGATGGTGAAGGAACCCACCATCGCGGAAACAAGTAGGGATTGAGCGAGAACTAGTCCGTAATCCAGTAACGTGATGAGGGTGGATGTGGAGAAAGCAAACATTACATAACTGAGGGTAAGTAAGTTAAGGAATGTTTTAGCGTTGAGTAATCGAGTTAAGTTTAGTTCAGGCACCTCGAGACTGGTGAACCCGTAGCTAATCAACTCCTCGAAAACTCTTAAGGAATACCCCGTTATGAGGGAGACGCAGCAAACGAGCAGGTAGTGGAGCGGAGGTACCTCGATGATTGGATGGAACAGTATCGTGTAGATTAATGCAGACGTTAAGAGGGGGATGAAGATAAGGTATGGTTTCCTTAGGTAAATTAAGGTCTTCACTATCAAGACTAGGGGATAGTAGGCTATTAGGTGTGCCGTGTAAGGTCCTGCAACCAAAATTTGGAAGGGTAGTGAGAGAAATAAGATTATAGAGGCTGAGAATACGTGTCCTGCTAGGATCATGTACATGTACGTGGCTAACCCGGCGACGGAGACGAGCGTGTAGTTGCTTAAGTATAAGGACGCGATTAATGAGATCAGGAAGATGACCGCGATTAACGCTTCAGGAACCCTGCCCCCACTTAAGTATGCGTTCCTCAACCTGCCTAGCGACAGACACCATCACCTCATCCTCACTTAAGTTACCGAACCTGACTAGCTCGTAATACTTAGTTAAGTCATTAAATGACTTGGCGAGGTCCTCCCCCGCGAACGCCTTAATCTTAGGCAGTAGTTTGACCGCGATTTCCCTATGTGTTTCATGCTTACCTAAAGAAACTTCAAAAAACTTACATAAACCCCCTACGGCAGACCAGAACGCCCTCACTACGTAGGAAGTAATGGTTTTAGTTGATGGTGCTTGCTTAACTTGAGGCACCCCACTTACTAAGTCGCGTCTGCTGGCTGGGAAGAACCTCAGGAGGAGTATTATGCTAGCCGCTGAAGACGTGAAAATAACGAGTATTAACGATGCGTAAGACCCTGATATAACCCCTCTCACGGAAGGCGGACTCATTCCTTGACTAGGTTCTGAAAAACTAGAGCTGCCCAAGAGCACTGGTTTTGAGGAAACTAGGTACATGAGAGAGCTTAACTCGCTTGAGAACCTATAGGTGATTTCCGAACTCTCTTTACCGCTGATTGCTGTGAAAACCCGAACTACCAGGGATGAGGTTCTAGGTTCTGGGCTAGTGATTGACGTATTATACCTCTTCTCCCTCACGTACTTATTAATTTCTTCTATGAGAATCTCTTCATTAACTTCCTCAAGCCTGTTGAGATCATTCAGTAACCTGTTGAGGTCTTCCGGCGGGAGTCTCTTAATAATCTCAATTAATGGGCTGCTGACGTTGGCTCTTAAGAGTGATTCAAGGACTTCGCTAATAATCGTTGAGTTGCCTAAAGCGTTGCCGGACCCTCCGAGCAATTTACTTGACGACGCGTATTTAGAGTAGGAGGAAGCTATCAAGTACATACATGAACCGATCAGCATAGAGGTATTGTAGGAGACGTCGACCCCGAAATCAGAGGCTTTCTTGAAGTCTCCTGACTCAACGTAATCCAAAAACTTAAGGATCTGGAGCCTTAACTCATTCCTTAAGTCTTCACTTACTACTTTAACTTTAGGTTCCCTCATTAAGTAAATCATGAAGTACGATAACTGGTTGTGATCACCGTAACTCACGAAACCTGAGAGAATAACTAATAACACGTTGGATAGTGTGGAATAGTCTGTTATGTTTAAAGATCTTGTCGCGTGGTAAAGTAGCCAACCCAAGTCATCGTTGTTCACGCTCAGATCATCAGATTTATTAAGTATTTTGAGAGCCACGATTTGCTTGCCGCCGACGAAGAAAGTAACTGGGTAGTCACCAGCTAGGTACTCATAAACTTGAGCAACCACCAACTTCATTAAGGTTTGGTTGTTTGTCGAGATTGCTTCTTCTAGCAAGGCCCTCAAATCATCTCTACCGATCCTACTCAACCACTCACTAAGAACTTTTGGAGCTTCTAATAATTCCTGTGACTTACTCTGAAGTTCTGGTGAGTGTCTAGCCTCAGCGACCGGACTGAAGACACTAAACAACACTAAGAATATAACTAACGTAGGGGTCAACGCTTTGAGAAAGCAGGATATTACAGTGAATTCCATCGCCCCCAAAAAGTTGGTCTTCAGAGAAAATAAGTTTCAGCATAATCAAATGCTATGAGCTACTTCGAATCTAACAAGGTCGGGTCTTTACATAAACCCATATAAAACACTATGAAGTCCAAACCCCTACGAAGGGATTGGTTTAGTAGATATTAGGTTATTGAAAGAAATAGTGGTGGAGATAGAGTTGAGGTATGTTGAAGCTATAGTCGGTAGGGTGGTTGAGGCTTCTAGGGAGGTATTGGTTGAGAGGGAGTGGGATGTGAAGTTGTTAGTTTTGTCAGTAATTGCTGGAGGTCATGTCTTGATTGAGGGAATACCCGGCATAGCCAAGACTCTAACAGCTAAGACTGTTGCTAAGTTGCTTAACCTGAGGTTTAGCAGGATTCAGTTAACGCCTGACTTACTGCCGGCAGACATAGTAGGTACTAAGGTCTTTAATCAGAAGACGGGGGATTTCGAGGTTGTGGTAGGTCCCGTGAACGCTAACTTAGTCTTAGCCGATGAAATAAACAGAGCGTCCCCGAGAACTCAGTCAGCGTTGCTTGAGGCTATGCAGGAGAGACAGGTAACTATTGAAGGTGTGACAATCAAGTTGCCGGAACCTTTCACAGTCATCGCTACCATGAATCCCGTGGAGCTGGAGGGAGTTTTCCCGTTACCTGAAGCACAGCTAGACAGGTTTTTCCTGAAGATAAGTATGAGGACCCTAAGTAAGGAAGGCTTGATAGAGTTGTTGAGGAGGGGAACCCTGAAGATAGAGGAAGCCTTTGCTGAACTAAAGCCGGTTGCTAATGCTGACGAGATACTTGAGGGGAGAAGAGAGATAAGTAACGTGTACGTCGATGACTCGGTGACGGATTACATGCTGAGAATATATGAGTCAATAAATAAGCACAGATATGTTAGGTTGGGTGTCACGCCTAGAGGGCTTATAATGCTTCACACGCTAGCTAAGTGCTTAGCACTCTCTGAAGGAAGGAATTACGTAATACCTGATGACGTGAAATCCGCGGCGATACCTGCCTTAAGCCACAGGGTTTTGCTTAAGCCGGAGGTTTTAGCTGAGGGTTTTTCATCGAGGGACGTCATAGAAGAGGTTTTAAGAATCGTGGAGGTGCCGAGACCATAAAGGTGACGAGGGTCTCTGTAACGTACGTTAGCTATAGCGGGCTCTACCTACTAACACTCACTTCAGTACTCCTTTCCTCAGTACTGGTAGTTTTCGAGTTACATCACTATTTGGTGATTAGTGTTGCAGGCTTCCTGATGGCCGGTTACGTTGCTGGAGCACTACACTCACTTAAAAGGTTAGATAACGTCCTTGCGGATTACCCGACAGACCTAAGGGTCCTAGAAGGTGAGACACCTGTTTTGAGTTTAGCTATTAGAGCACCTCATCTAGAGTTGCTTAAGGTAATTAAGGTTGGTCTCGCTTGCGACGCAGGCTTGAAACTCTCTGATTATTCGGTATGGAGGAACGGTCAAGTACTAGAAATCAGGATGAATCTTAATGCTAGGGTAGGGACACACAGGATAAACACGTTGTTTCTTCGATTCGTTGTTCTCGGGGGTCTCGTGGAGGGATTGATGAGTCTTGAGGTCTTCACAGAGGTTCAGGTGTTGCCTGGGTTCAGTATCGGTGTTGCCCCCTACACGATACCGGGCTTCAGGCACTTAGGTGTTGGTCCTTCCAGGGTTAGGGGACCTGGCACGAACATATTTGAGGTAAGGGAGTATATGCCGGGAGACGAGTTCAAGAAGATAGATTGGAAAGCGACGGCAAGGCTTTCGAGACTGGCTGTTAAGGAGTTTGAGAAGGAAATGCACAGGGATGTCGTGATATCGCTCGTACTTAGTGATAAGTTTTTCTACCCGGAGAGTAAAGCGCTTGAGAACCTGTTAAGAGATGTCTGTAAGCTAGCTTTAGGGCTTCTCTCTAACGGTCTTCACGTCAGGTTACTCGTGGTTACGGAGAGAGGGTTCCTGCTAAGTAATAAGGTAACGTCGATTAGTAAGATAGGTGAGTTGCTAGGGGTTCTTTCCAGAATTGAATGGCCTGAGAGACCCTTAATGACCTACTCAGCGTTAAGGGTTGCTTCATGGTTATTGCTCCCAGTAGTGGTGAATACCTGTTCTGTGCCGTGTGCGGTAGTCAACATAGTGTGTCTTGAGGACCTGAGTGATGTGGAAGCAGCTTACCGCATATTTAAGAAGCTTAAGACACTCGCTCACGACGTGGTGTTCGTGGTCATCACGCCATCACTCATAGACTTAAGGCTAGAGGAAGTAACCCTGGAAGACTTGAGTAGCGCGTACCAGGAAATAGAAAACCTGGTTAAACTGGCTAGGAAGCTACCTAACAGCATCGTAGCGCCGGACATAAGCAACGTTGCTCTTAACAAGGTCTTAAGCATGCGTGCGACCGCTTAAGACTTAGACGTTGATGACTGAATGAATTCATGTTAATCTATTAATCCCATTATCTCTTAATTGTTGAGTGTTGCGGATGGATGAGGAGGCTGTTAAGGTTATTAGGTTGGCTAAGAGGTACTTGACTAAAAAGAGGAAGGGATTGCTGAAGAGTGAGAAACTAATCGTTGAAGCGCTGAAAGGAGTTACTTTCACAGTCAACTATGGCGAGGTTGTGGGGCTTCTGGGACCTAACGGTGCCGGCAAGACAACCACGATTAAGATTCTCTCAACACTGCTCTTACCAGACTCTGGGGAGGCTAGGGTAGGAGGTTTTGACGTGGTTAAGGAAGCAGGTAAAGTTAGGAAGTTAATCGGCGTTATGCTGAGCGTGGAGAAAGGTTTTTACGGCAAGTTAACCGGTAGGGAGAACCTTATTTACTTCGGCTCGCTTTACGGGCTGAGCGGGGCTGATTTAAGGAAGAGAGTTGATGAGGTAATGGAGCTTGTTGGGTTAAGTGAGTTAGAGGCTGAAGATAAGCTTTACGAGGAATACTCGACCGGTATGAAGGCTAGGCTCTCACTAGCTAGAGCCCTCTTGAAAGACCCGCCAATACTCTTGCTGGATGAGCCGACACTAGGTCTTGACCCGATGAGTGCTAGGAAAGTGAGAGACTTAGTTAAGTCTCTGGCTTTAAGGGAGGATAAAGCAGTAATATACACTACACACAACATGTTCGAGGCTGAACTAGTTTGTGACAGGATCTTATTAATTGATAAGGGGTCCATAGTCGCTTCAGGCACCCCGGAAGAACTGAAGAATAAAATAAGCGACATAAAGACAGTAATACTTCAGGTTAGGAGGGGTTTCGGGGACCTGAACACGTTCTTGAGTAAGCTATCTGAGGTAGCTGTAGGGGGTGTGGCTATGGAGGAACTTGGTATAGACTACTTAGAAATAAGGTTTAACGTAAGATCGGTGGAGGAGTCCCTCAATAAAATTATGAGGTTGCTGACCGAGGGAGGATTAACAACTAATTCATTTAAGGTGATTGAACCCACTCTTGAAGACGTGTTCATATACTTCACCGGAGGTAAGACGTAGTGAACGCGATACGGTTAATTAAATCTGAGATGTTGTTGGTTTACGGGGAGTTACTGAGGAGGAGACAGGTTCTATTCACTTATGTCGCCTACCCTTACATAATGACTTTCTTCATAATATTCGTTGGCTCCTCTGTAGGGTCTCTAGAGAATTTTGAGGTTAGGGTTGGCGTGAACCCCTTCCTCTTCTTCATAGCCGCATCATTCAACTTCCTAGCCATACTTGGTATAGTAGATGACGTTTTGTGGAGCCCCATATACGACGATAACATAGGTACGTTGCCTTACGTGCTCTCAAGCACTACGCCGTGGTTCTTGAGGCTCCTCATAATACCTATACCGCGTTTAGTCTTAACGATAATACTTGGCTTCACCAGCTTAGTTCCCCTCTTCACGTATTTCGAAGGTATTAATGGATTCCTTACCTCGCTCCTCTTGATGGGTTTAGCTTGTCTTGCGGGCTTGCTCTTATCGACGTTCGCTATCCTCTTAGCATGTGGTGTGTCAATGTTAATGGGTGAGTCTTGGAGGCTGCTAAACATTGTCAGGCCTCTCATGATGATACTGCTAGGTATTTACTACCCTAGAGTTTTAATGCCTTTCACGGTCCGCGTGATATCTTACCTCTTGCCCTCATCACACGTTGTTGACTTAACGCTCTACACGTTAGTAGGTGGGGGGACGCCTGAAGTCTTGACGGTCCTCACGATGCTTGGCTTAGGTATCGCTTTAGCGATAGCTTACGGGCCTCTCTCATACAGTAGCACTAAGTCTCTGGAGATGAAGAAGTTGAGGGAGGGGGTTAAGACGTGAGTTCGTTCAGCAGAGCGCGTTTATTCATGAACTCAGCTAAGACAGTGTTCGTGAGTTACGTCAAGGCTGAACTACTGAGGAGTAAGGGATTTTTCCTAGGCTTAATATCTATGTCTGCTTGGCTAGCCATACTCATGCTCCCGATGACGCTCTTCAGGGACCCGAAAACGCCTGCCGACATCATCTCCACCTATATGTTCATTGGTATAGCGATTTTCCAAGCGTACTCGGTGAGTACCTGGGATTGGGGCTGGGAGTTAAGGGACTCCCTCTTCAGAGGTGTTTTAGAGAACGTGATAGTTAGCGGGTCAAGCATCTTCGTCATGTACGTCGGCATAATACCGATAACTATTAGCTGGTTAATGCTTTCGCTAGGCATAACCTACTTAATGCTCTCAGTCCTTGTAGCCCCGCCATCACTTCAGATCGCTAACCCAGCCATATTCTCTCTAGGCCTAATATCCTTAGCAGTAGTCCTCTTTGCTTACGCGATGATCTTAGGGTCGACCCTCATATCTTCCGGGACCTCCGGTGCTGTAGTAGAGTTTATTTCATGGATACTCCCTATAGCTACAGGCGGCATAACTCCCCTAGCTAACCTACCGCCCTCGATGAGGTTCATAGCTTTATTAACTCCTTTTAGTTACCCGGCAGAACTCCTCAGACACTCGCTAGGTCTCGCAAGCCTCGTGTTACCTGAGGAAGTTATGGTGATGATCTCCGTGCTATATCCAACGGCTTTCCTAGCTTTCAGCCACTTCTATTTCAAGATTCAGCTACGTAAGCTACTTAAAGAAGGGGTTAAGACGGTCTCGCTTTGGTAGGCACTCCCCCCATCACGTATTATCGGGGTGGTAAGGACTTTCTGAGACCTACCTGGTTCTGGAGCGTGAAATATAAAAACTTCTTAATAAATATTTTTCAGCATGTTTGAAATGTGGGGTGTTTCGGCGGATGAATCTAGGGTTGCACTTAGAGAGTTTATTGCCTGCGAACACGGTTGCGGAGGCTGCGATCGCTACCGTGCTCTTTATCTATGTCTTAGGGGTGGTTTACGGGACTAAGTACACGTATGATTTAATGGTTAAGAAAGGACTCACACACAACGTGGCCGTGTACTTTAACAGGAAGCTAATACATGTGCTGGCGGGGGGTGTGGTAGCTCTTATAGTGCCGTTCGTGTTCACGTCACCTACAATACCTTTTGTTCTAGCGTTAGTGTTAGCTTTCATAACCTGGATACCGCATAAGAGAGGGAAACTCCTGACTTGGTTTCAGGTACCGGATAACGCTTATGAAGTAAACTTCTGCATAGCTTGGGGAACCATACTATTAGCTTCATGGCTTATTTTCAATACACCCATATACGGCTTAATACCCGTACTCTTCATGTCTTTCGGCGACGCCGCCACAGGAGTGGTCAGGAACCTAATATACAGGAGGAGAACAAAGTCTTGGTGGGGTAACTTCGCGATGTTCTTGGTGTGTATGCCCATAGCATACTACTTCATAGGGGCTTGGGGAATTCCGGTGGCCGCACTGTCTTCATATATAGAACACTACGAGTTCAACCCAATAGACGATAACCTGTTAATCAGTGCTACCTCCTTCTTATCACTTCTTCTACTCTCGTACGTGGGATTGATAAACATCTAAGCTAGAGATTTTAAGTTTAAATCCATGCCACAAAACAGCGTTCAGCTCTTAAGCACGCTACCCCAGGCACTTAACGTCTAGAATGTCGCCCAACTCTTTAAGAATTGTCAGAACCTCGACAGCCATCTCATCCCTTTCTTCAACCCTTTCTCTCAGGCTATCCCCATACTTTCTCAT
>DAIRVF010000028.1:0-12066 GCA_036802965.1 Zestosphaera sp. | reverse complement strand
ATAGAACCTAAATCAATTAACTTACCGAGGATATGTTGAGGGGTCGCTGATGTGTTTAGGGGTGCCCGCCAAGATCCTTAGGAAGTGGGGTGACGGAGCCCTAACCTACGCTGAGGTAGATCTCGGGGGAGTCACTAAGGAAGTCATAGTAGCTACCGACGAGGAAGTGAGTATAGGGGATTACGTGATAGTCCACGCAGGAATCATTATCTCAAAAATAAGCGAGGAAGAGCTAGAAGAAACACTCAAGCTATACAAGGAATTAAGTCTCGAAACTAGTTAAGTCGAATACCTCTTCCTTCACGACTCCTGCCGGAGACCCGCGTTCATCTATGAGAAGCTTGAACGTCACGCACGCATTACCCCACACTAAATCTCGACTCAAAATCTTTAACCTCCCTAAATATAGTGGGTGACAGCGCCAGCAACACCACCAGGTTTATATATACTGGAAGACCTGACGTGATGTCCCCCAGAACCCAGAACACGGCCGGCACTATACCGTAGAGCAAAGCCGTCGCACCCACAGCCCACACGACAAAGGGCGATACTAGCTGGAAGAACCTTATCACGAGGTTCGTAAGCCGTGCTCTATTTTTGAGCCAGTACCTCGCTTCAACCTCGTAATACGTGTACCAGCCGGTGCTTGTCGTCAAGATGAATATAAACAAAGTTATGTAGAGCAAGACCGGCGCTACAGGACCGTAGACTGATCCGAATGCTTGTAGGACGGCGCCGACGCCGCCTCTGCCTGTCTGCCAAACGCCCGTTACGACGACTGTGAGCGCAGTCATTGAACACACCACAATGGTATCAAGGAAGACCTCCATAACACCCCACATGCCCTGCCTTACCGGATGATCTACCTTGGCAGTGGCGTGTATATGGGGTGCGCTCCCCCACCCGGCCTCATTGCTGTAAACGCTTCTAGCAACACCCACCTGTATAGCTCTAGACAGCGTAGCACCTGCGAAGCCTCCTACGGCGGCCGCCGGCGTAAATGCGTAGGTGAATATCTGAGCGAGCGCGTTGAGCAGGCTGTGCGCATGCGTGACCAGAATTCCTACGCATCCTCCGATGTATACCACAACCATCAGCGGCACGAGTAACTCAGCTACCTTGGCAACCCTTGGTATGAAGCCAACACATATCGCGGCAACCAGCAGAGCATAAATCAATCCGACTACGACCGCGACTTCCTCGGACAGCTGAAAACACGTCATAGCCCCCTCCATGATCGTGTAGTTACTCATCGATATTATAGCAGTCGAACAGAAAGTAAGCGTGAACAAGGCTGCAAGAACCCTCCAGATCCAACGAGGACACCTCAAATCCCCGCCGAGCCCCTTCTCGATGTAGAATGGGGGGCCGCCATAGGCTCTGCCGTCCGGGAGGATCTCCCTATACTTAACTCCCAGAATGACTTCACTGAATTTCGCCGCCATGCCGAAGAGTGCAGCTATCCACATCCAGAATACCGCTCCAGGCCCGCCCAACGCTATCGCGCTGGAGACTCCGGCTATGTTGCCCATGCCTATCGTAGCGCCTGTTGCAGTAGCCCAGGCAGCGAATTGGGAAATAATTCCCGGCCCCTTCCCTCCACGCGCTTCCGCCATCCTGCCTAGCGTGTTCCTAAATATGGTGCCGAACCTTCTAAATTGGAAGAATCGCGTACCGATCGTTAAGTAGAGTCCGGCGAAGAGAAAGAGTACCGGCAGTAACGGGTTCCACACAACTTCATAAGCTATAAATTCAAGTACCTCCTCAATGTCTAAGGCAGATCACCTCATTTTAATCCACGAAGCAGGATTAATAAGCGTTTACGGCGTTTTAGACGTTTAACATTACAACTGAAAGCATCACCCTTCGGGGGTCAGGCAATAGCTGCGATAGCGAGAGGCTCGCACAAGATATACGTGGCCAGCAACGAGTTGACAGTAGCCATAGGACCTGGTAGCTTAGCCATAGAAGAGCCCGTCACAATCTTAAGCTTGTTGCAGTCTACAGTCTCGTTGGAGGCCTTCCTAGCTAGAAATGCGACCTGAGTAAACCACCGTCTATAGGTATTGAAGCTCCGTGAATGTATGAAGCATACTTACTCGCTAAGAAAGCAACTAACCACCCGGCTTCCTCAGGTTTCCCAATCCTCCTAAGAGGTATTTGCTGAACGAACTCCCTGTAAACGACGTCGTACGGCTTGCCCTCCCTAGAAGCTCTAGTCCCTAACACACTCCTCACACGATCAGTCTCTATGTAGCCAGGCATGATAGCGTTAACCCTAATACCTTCAGGACCTAACTCCCTCACTAAAGTCTTCATCAAACCGTGTATGCCGACCCTGAGAACGTTTGAGAGCGTTAGGTATGGGTCAGGTTCCCTAACAGCCGTACCCGTAAAGAAGATTATTGAAGGATTCTTAGAATTCCTCAAGTAGTTGAGTGCTTTACGAACCATCCAAACAGCGTTGAGTACGAGTAACCTCACACCAACCTCCCAATCCTCCTCACTCAAGTCCTTGAAGGTCCCTGGCTTGGGAGGGCCCGTAATATAGACCAGGGTATCGATCCCGCCCATATAGTTAGCGGCCTCGTCAATAAGTCTCTCCACGTCTTCCTTAATAGTTAAGTCGGCTGCGACGCCGTAAACCCTGTCCCCGAACCTACCCCTCAACTCATTAACGACCTCCTCAACCCTAGCCTTCTCCCTACCGTTAATCACTACCGTAGCGCCGTTAGCTAGCAATACCTCGGCAACACCCCTACCAATACCTCTCGTAGACGCGGTTACGAGGATCTTAAGACCCTCAACCAAGTTCATATACTCACACCACATAATTACGTGAGAAGAGGTTTTATAATGTATTTCGTTTAATATATTAAGGACTGTGTTGAGGGCGGTGTTTAGTGAGGTACGGTATGGGTTTTCCTATAGGAGACACGCATTATAGGAGGAAACCTAAGGCTACCATAGGTTTGATACTGGTTAACGTCGTGGTGTATTTGATGACTTCATACGAGAACTTCTTCACGACGATCAGTAATTACTGGGTTAGTAGCGGGGGGTTTGTGCCAGCGTTAATTCCAGAGCCGACTCAGGTGTACAGGGTATTCACTTCGATGTTCCTGCACGCCGACATATTCCACATATTCTTCAATATGTACTTCCTATACATATTCGGGAGAGCTGTTGAGGACGTTCTAGGTAGTTTCAGGTACCTACTACTATATCTAGTTTCAGGGATTTCGGCAACGATATTCCACGTAACCTTCAGCTTCCTAGGGGGTCTCACATCCTACGCTATCCCGGCCATAGGAGCTTCAGGAGCTATAAGTGGGGTCTTAGGAGCTTACCTCATCTTCTACCCGGGAACCTCACTAACCGCTTGCTGGATCTTCTTCATATTCCCAGCGTGCTTCTCATTAAGAGCTTCATTCTACCTCATCCTCTGGTTCGTTACTCAAGTCCTCTACGGATACGCCAGGATAGCCGGTAGTGTGGCTGTCTTTGCTCACGCAGGGGGTTTCCTAGCAGGCATCGCGCTCCTGCCTGTAGTGATAGATCGCTCAAGACTTAAGGAAATGAAGTTCGTAGAATACATTAGGTCATTACCCTACCTAATATTCACTTACCCTAAAACACGGGGACTCAGCAAAACATCTAAGACTATCTTATCGTTAGTCATAGTATCGGTCATCTTAGGGGGTTTCTACGTACTCGCGGCACTACCCGAGGTAGGTGACGTGAAGGTACTGAACCTTCAATACACTTACGACGAGACCCCCTACCGCGATTACGCGGTGATTCGATTACCTAACGTCGAGAACTACATCGCGGAAACCCCCCTAACCACTACCAGGATATTGCTGAGCAGGCTTAACGCCGTCAACCTAATACGTAACGAGAAATACAGAAACGAGAACGTGGAGTTAGAGAATCAGCGCTACACACTCCTCTTAAGAGTGGGTAACATAAGGCGTAATGTTAGCTTACTAATCAATTACTTCAGAGGATACTACGACTCAGAAGGATTCCTGACATACGGTTACGGCAAGATAACAACTCAAATCTTGGTAGTACAGGAGGGTCAGATATACATAATAGATAACGTCATATACCAATTCACGATAAGCTCTAAAACAACAGACCTGAGTGAGGTGACTAGGAACGTGGGTTACGCTTCAGTAGTAATAGCTACGGGGGCATTACTCGTTGTTTTAGCTAAGGATAGAGAGTACGCTCTAGTAGGTGAGTGAGGGTGGCTAAAATACTGTTAATCACGGATATACACGCAAACCACGAGTCACTGAAAACAATACTGGAGAACGCCGGGAATTACGATGAGGTATTCGTGTTAGGGGATTTAGTTGATTACGGTCCTGACCCAGACCTAGTACTAGATGAGGTGAGGGGTGCGGGAGCTAAGATAATAAAAGGAAACCACGACGAGGCGGTGGGGAAGAACGTAGACTGCAGGTGCGGTCACGAATTACATGACGTAAGCGAGTACACCAGGAACGCGATATCAATGAAGAAACTATCAGATAACGACAGGAGATTCCTGAGTAATTTACCGGAAATCCTTAAGATAGAGTCCGTTAATCCCCCCATAATACTCGTGCACGGAACACTGCAACAACCACTCTACGGGTACCTATACCCCTGGTTAAGAAACGAAGAGATATGTTTCCTACTCCAGGAAAAGAAGTCTTACAGGTTAAGCGTTGGTAAGGGGGGATGTGAGTTAGGGGAGTTAACGTATTTCGTTGGACACACCCACCACCAATTCTTGAGGAAGGTTGGGAAAGCAACGGTGATTAACCCCGGGAGCGCGGGTCAGCCGAGAGACGGGGATACCAGAGCTTCATACGCGGTCTACGATACCGTAAGCAATAGCGTGACGTTCTACAGAATCAGGTATGACGTCGAGAAAGTCTTGAGTAAATTGCGAGAATTGATTGATGATCGAGTTATTTACGAGAAATTAGCTAAGGTAATGAGGGAAGCGTCAGTTTAATCAACTCAGTCACTACATCACCTCATTAACGCGTCCCCGACCATTACTTGGTGAGGAGCTGGATAATTTGGGGGAAGAGGTTAGTGGATCTGTGGGTAAGGGGAAGCAAGCGCTCCTCGCTGACCTAGCCTTAATGATTATTGCTTGGGTAAGCATATCCTCTGCTTCAGTTCTAGTGATTCTCTCAGGAACTACCGCGTTAGTCTGCGCTTTCTGGAGAGTTTTCGTGAGTTCTGTTCTCATAATACCTTACAAGATCTTCGAGAGATTCCTCAAGCCTCCTAGGAGGGTCGCTGTCAACCCATTAACATATTTGGGGTCTGCTGTAGCGGGCGTCCTACTAGGGCTGCACTTCCTTACCTGGATGGAGTCTCTCTTCTTAATACCCGTAGCACTCTCCACCACCGTCGTGGTCACCTATCCTTTGATAAACGCTTTCTTCGAAGGCATCACACACAAGAGTTTAAGGGGTACTGAGATCCTGGGGCTTGCCCTAGCTTTCGTCGGGGTTCTCATAGCGACAAGGCCTCAACTAGGTAGTGAGGCGGGTGTTCAGGGGGTTTTCCTGGCTTTCATAGGCTCCCTATGTGCTGCCGGCTACTTCTACCTAGGCAGGACTTCTAGGAAGGCCGGCATGCCTTTAACAGACTACGCAATAATCGCGTACACCTCGGCTTCACTAACGCTCCTCGCTTACGCCTTAATAACTAACTCAAACATACTACCAACCACAACTACCTCGTGGGCTTACGTGTTCTTGCTAGCCGCGATACCTATGCTGGGCGGTCACACGATAATGAATTACTTACTGAAGAGGATGAAGTCTTACGTAGTCACTTCAATAGCTTTAGGGGAGCCCCCTGGAGCTACCTTACTAGCAACCCTCATATTAGGTCAGCGAGTACAGGCAGAGACTTTGGGGGGTATGGCGTTAGCTTTGGTAGGTATCTTAATAACTGTTTACGAGTCGGTGAGAGATAAGGATTTTAAACCTAAATAACGCCATCACCAAATCATACATAATAGGCGTGAGTAGATGAGGAAGAGCATCGCGAAGATCTTGATGGGGGTGGAAGCTTTCTTCGGCGGTTTCTACGTAGCGGTGACTAGAGGTCTCTTCGTCCCCATGCTCACCTACTCAGGCTACACACTCAACACGTTATCTCAAGTAACTTTCTTCGGGGCTTTAATGAACGTCATCATATCATACCTAATCTACAATTACCCGGAAGCCCTAGCTAAGAACATAAAGACGAAGCTACTGTTTGTTCACGGACTTGAGAGGCTGTTATTCGCTGTGCTACCCTTCCTGATCGGATTCCCGGACATACTCATAATTGTTTACGGGGTAGCCCTGACCGTGACAATACCTGTAGGAGTCTTACTCAACGTCGCCTTACTCAACGTCTTCGTTCAGGAAGAGTTCGTTGAAATAAGTGTTTGGAGGGCTGCCTTAAGCGCGGCGTCCTCACTCCTAGGATCCATATACTCGATGTTGATAACTGCTTTCATTGATGTGCCGGCCTCGTATTACGTAGCCTACGTAACGTCTTCGGTGATAGGGTTGTTCTCAACCGCTACCCTCATATACTACGACATGCCTAAAGACTTCAGGGAATTGAGGGAACCCAAGAAGGTGGAGGAGGTTGAGGTGAGGAAAGCGAACACTTTCTTAATGCTGATCCTCATGATGAGTGGAGGTAACCTGATAGGTCTGGCGTGGCCTCAACTCCTTAAGTCCATGAATTCACCACTCTACATCACCATAGCCCTCAACATAGCTGGTAATCTGGGCGGCATAGTAGGTCCTTATCTGTGGAGGGGGTATAAGGCGTACGTCCTCGCAGTAGCCCTCAACGTGGCCTTCACCTCATCAATACCTTTCCTCGGCAACCCGCTAGCACATGTTCTCATCTCAGCAATCCTCTCAGCAACCTTCATAGGAGCTAACTTAATAGCTTCGGCGATATACTCTAAATACGTTGAGTCTCTAGGATTGATCAAGGCATCCACATTCCTAACCTCATCCAGCGCTGTTAGCTTACTCATAGCGTCCGTTCTCGGAAGGTACTTACCCGACGCCCCGTTAATAGTATTCGGTGCCGCAACACTCCTCAAATTCCTTGCTTTATTCGTGTGTGTTCTAGCAATCCCTGAGACCTCGGTAGTACCCCCGAGGACTGCTTACGGTTACGGCAAGCTCGTCTACTCAATAAGCACTATAGGCTACACGTTCACGGTAGAGACTTCTAAGAGGGTTTTAAGGCTCTTCATTCAGTTAGTAGCTCTGGCTTTCCTCTCATTCTTAATACTGTTGTTGTATGAATTACTCGTGAGACTCTCGGGGGTGTAGGTGGTTCGCGGTGGAGGTAACGGACATATTATATGAGGTCTTGAGGAGCACCGTAAGGTTAGTCCCCTACGTGGTGATAGCTGTAGGCATAATTCTGCTCTCGGTCTTCCTGGCTAAGCTAATAAATAAGGTTATCAGATGGGTTGTGAGAGTGAGTAACCTCGAAGACTTTGTTAAGGAGTTGGTGCCGGGCGGCTTAAGATTCTCCGTGACAACGATAACGATCATGATAGCCGATATAGGGATTGCCTTACTAGCTATAACGATGATCATTAGGGTGTTCGCTCTAGCAACCTCCGGCACCTACACGGAGTTGATAACGTACGTCACGCGCGTGACGAGCGTCGTCATAATGTTGCTGATCTTGATGTTAGCTCTAGATATACTTAGTAAGGCGGTAGTCTTCGAGAAGAAGGTTGAGAGCTTGCTATTCATACTCATGTTCTTCTTCGGTCTCTCAATGATTGTCGACTTAACGGGGTTAAGCCCTGAGATGAGGTCCTCACTCGGCTGGGGCGTGGCAATAGGTGTTGGCTTATCTTTAGGGATATTCACGCTGTGGTTCCTCTTCAGCGACGTACTAGAGAAGAGATGTTCTAAGACGTAGCAGTGATTATTATAGCAGGGGCGGTTATGAGTTGCTAGAAGAACCTTCCGGGGAGCTAATCCCCGACCTGAATCAACTCGCTGAGTAGTATGGTCAGGTTTTCTGATTCCTTAAGTATGTGTTGATTGATCAGACCCTCCCTCAAAGCCAGGACCACGACGCTTAGCCTCAGCACCTTCGTGAACCTGCTGTCATCGAGTCTCACGATGCCCAGCCTATTCAAGAGCGATGTTAAGGCTAGTGTGTGCTTGCATATAATGTACTTGCTCGATATAGGTAACGGCCTCACCTCACTGAAATCCGCTTCTAAGACCCTGGCTATACTCATCAAGGCCTTATCAGCTTTGGACGAGGTCATTAAAGCGTCCTCACACGTACACTTAATGCCGTAAGGACCTGCTTGAGTCACGTAGAATTCCCTAGGATATATAGGTATCCTGACTAAGCCGGCCCTAGTCTTCACGGAAACAACCTTCTTAGAGTCTTCCGGGCTTGCCGTTATGAAGGCTAGCGCATGCTCGTTCTTAATTATCAACGCCTTAATCCTGTCAGCGTCTAGGAGTTCTGACGCGTTCTTAATTCTCTTGCTCAGAGAATTAACCACCCCCTCCAACCCGATCTCTCTAGAAATACTTAGCAAGACTTCACCTAACTTCTCTAAACTACCCCTCCACTCAGCAACCGAGATTTCAACACCCTCACTCAACCAGCTACCCACAAAAATATCTTTCAAGACACAATATTAATCTTGGTGCTCACGTGTGGTTGAGGGGGTCCTCAGTAAGAGGAGGTCTCTAGGGAACACGGGGGAAACAATATCAGCGATCGCTTTAGGTACGTGGGGTATAAGGAACGAGAACGACGCTTTCACGACGTTAGTGAGGGGTGTTGAGTTAGGCCTGAATACCATAGATACTGCGGAGATGTACGGCTCGGGGAGAGCTGAGGAGTTGGTGGGTAGGGTGGTTAAGCAGGTTGGTAGAGACTCAGTCTTCTTAATAACTAAGATGCTCCCGGACAGGCTGAAGAGCAGGCACGAGGTACTTAAGTACGGTAGGGCAGCGCTCAGGAGACTTGGGGTTAACGAGATCGACCTATACTTGATTCACTGGCCTAACCCTACTTTAAGTATTCAAGAACAAGTAAAGAATTTCGAGTCCTTAATCGATGAAGGGCTTACTAGATACATAGGTGTGAGCAACTTCGACGAGACGGAGCTGGTGGAGGCAATAAACTCAACTAAGAAAGCCGACATAGTCCTTAATCAAGTGCATTACAGCGTATTAAGGAAGGAGATCGAGAAAGCTCTACTTCCTACAGCACTGAAACACAACGTAACTATTCAAGCCTACACCCCACTAGAGAGGGGTGAGGTCCTGAAGCACCCTAAGCTAGTTGAGATATCTTCGAAGATAAACAAACCCGTGGTTCAGGTAGCGCTGAATTACGTGATACGTGAGCCCTACCTAGCGGCAGTCGTTAAAACAGAGAATGTGAGACACCTTGAGGAAATAGCTCAGACGCTGGAGTGGTATCTAACACCTGAATTAATAGAGGTTCTGAGGAAGCTATGAGATTTAAATCCTGAGAGGCTTGGGAACGAGAAAACCTATAATGTTTTGTTTAATTCATTAAGGGGTGCACAAGCATGGTAAAATTAGTGATTTTCGACGTGTGGGACACGTTACTGTCTTTAGAGAGGATGCACGAGTTACTCTCACTTAAGCTCTCTAAGCAACTAAGCCTAGACTCAGGCAGCGTCCTAAGCGTTTTGAAGAAGGTTCAAGCAGATGTCAGGAACTTAAGGATAAATAAGGTCCCGGCTAATAAGGTCTTAGAAGAGTCTAGGAGAAGGCTTTGTGAGAAGCTAGGTCTAGACATGGATCAATTCATGCTGGTTCACGAGGAGCTGAGAAAGGAGGCTGAGGAGGGGAAGCTAGGGTATTTAGTTATTGAGGGTGTTAGGGAGGTTTTACCCTACGTTAAGAGTAGGGGGCTCAAGACTGCGATATTGGGTAATGTCTTATTTTGGGACTCCTCAATAACGTTAAGCATCTTGAGGACTTCGGGCTTAAGCAGCTACGTAGATAAACTCTTCTTCTCAGACGTTTCAGGTATTCAGAAACCTGAGTTCGAGGCTTTCGCGTCCGTGCTAAGATACTTCAACTTAAAACCTGATGAGGCGGTGCACGTAGGGGATAACGTACGCGAGGACTTCGCTGGTGCCCTGGCAGCAGGTCTTAAAGCAGTTCTAATCAAAAACTTAGGCAGTATCATCAAGACTGAGGAATTCGCTATCATACCAAGCATAAAGTACCTGACGCAAGTAGTGGATGAGTGGATTTCTTAATTGCTCCTTAATCACTGGATTCGATACTTATTAGAGCAGGCCTCACCAACTTTACTCCCTTGAGCTTGATAATCTCCTTTAAGAGGTTGTTCACGCGTTCTGAATCACCTTTCAAAGCTAGTATCAGCATGCAGTTCCTGCGGTCTACATGGATATGAAGTGCTGAGATTATCTCGTTTAGGTAGTCGTGCTGTATGTCCGTGAGTTTCGTGTCTATCTCACCCACCTCATGGTCGTAGACAACGCTGATCACCCCTAGTATAGGGCCTCCGGCACGCCATTTATGCTCACTTATGAAGAGACGTAAGGCCTCTCTAAACACTAGAGACTTATTCCTCACTCCTAAAGACTTCATGCATTCCTCTAACTCACGCATAAGATCCTCGGGAACGTAAATGCCGAACTTCCCGCACAAAAAACCTCACCACCATGAAGAGTTTAAACAGGTCTTACGTATCCCCACTTTTCCAGAGCTTTCTTAAGTTCCTTATGTGTCTCAGCGTATACGTCGAGTGAGACCCCCTTCAAGAAAGCCTCGATAGCTTGCCTCACTGCCGCAGCACCCTCCCTAGGACCTCCGGGATGCCCCAAAACTCCACCACCAACCTGAATCACTACATCAACACCCAAGGATTTAATGACTTCAGGTAACGTGCCTGGATGCAGCCCTCCTGAGGATGTGGGGAACACAGGCTTGATATGGTGCCATTCCTGTCTCAACCTCATCGGATCCCCATCAGGAACGTAGACTGACTCCCTCAACAACCTACTTATGTTTATGACATCCCTGGCCTTAGCCTCCAGCTTACCGACCTCTGGAGTGCCTACGTGTAGTTGATCCACGCCTACAACGCGTAGGAGCTTAGCTAAAGCAAACATTGAGAGACCGTGTGCAGGGTTCCTGGTAAAGGCTGCGTGGAAAGCTCTGTGGGCATGTATCGCTAAGCCGTGCTCCTCAGCTAAGTCTCTGATATACGTTAGGGAAGACCAGCCAGCGATCACGACGTCGACCATGACGAACGGGTTCCCGTAATCAGCTACTAGCTTAAGCCTTCTCTCCATCTCCCTCACGTCAGCTGTTATGTTAGCTAGCCAAGCCTTCCTTTCCCCGCTATCCCTCTCAGCTCTATCTATAGCCTTCATGACAGCCTTAGCCCTCTCCTCAAATCTACAGAATAACGGTGAGGCAAGATTCTCATCATCTTTCACGTAATCCATTCCACCCACTAAAATCTCGTAAGCAACCGCCTCTAGTTCCTCAGGCGTGAAGCCTACCTTAGGTTTCGGAACAGTCCCGACTATCGGCCTACCATACACCCCGTACAACTCCCTCACTCCTACAAGGCCCTTCGCCGGTCCTTTATAGTATTTCAGGAACTCCTTAGGCATCGCAATATCCTCGATCCTAAGGCCCTTAACCCTCCTCATACCGAATATGTTGCCGGCGACCGACGCTAGGAAAGCAGGCATGTTACCCTCCTCGAATAAGTCCACGGGATACGCAACCTTAACTAGCCAAGAACCATCACCTAAATCCCTTATCTCGTAAGCCCTACCCATCAACCTCCAAATCCTATCAGGTAGTGTTGTGAGTGTGGTCCAAGTACCAACACTGCTCTCTGAAGCTATAGCGCCGGCAACGTCCTCGATGCTGAAGCCTTCTGAGGGAGTGACCTTAAAAGACACTATCACGTCCTTATCTGGGTCTGGAGAGTAATCACTCTTAACGAATACTTTATACC
>DAIRVF010000027.1:0-12269 GCA_036802965.1 Zestosphaera sp. | reverse complement strand
ACGGTGTTTAGGGTGTTTAGGAAGGGTATTGATTACTTGAAATACCCTTACAAGATCGTTGTTGAGGAACTCCACAAGGAATTACTCAAGTTTTTTGGTGAGAGACTAGTATCAGTAGTCATCTTCGGCAGCGTTGCCCGTGGCACTGCCAGGAGAGATAGCGACTTGGATATCCTTATAATTATCGAGGACTTACCTAGGTCACGTCTCGAGAGACTAGCTCAGTACCTCAGAGCCGAGGAGAACATAGATCCATTACTTGATAAGTTACTTACGGAGGGCTACGCCGTCTCAATCACACCAATACTTAAGACTAGAGACGAAGCCAAGAAAATAAGCCCGTTATATCTCGACATGACTGAGGACGCGGTCATAGTATACGATAAGGATTCTTTCTTCGAGAACATATTACTACGACTTAAAGAAGAGTTGAGTAAGCTAGGCTCTGAGAGAGTCTGGCTCGGCAGGAAGTGGTATTGGCTACTTAAGAAAGACTCCAAGGCTGGCGAGGTGATAAACATTGAATAACATCGAGTTAGCTAAGTCAAACCTTAAGCAAGCTGAGGAACGCTTAAAACACGCTAGAGAAGCCTTAGAATCAGGTAATTACCCGTACGTGGTTAGGCAGTCTCAAGAAGCAGTCGAGCTTTCTCTAAAAGGTGCTCTAAGGTTAGCCGGGATCGAGCCGCCTAAATGGCATGATGTGGGACCTTTATTAAGGAGGGAGAGAGCGAGATTTCCGCAATGGTTTCAGGAACTCGTGGATGATTTAGCTTCAATATCGCGTTCATTAAGGAAGGAGAGAGAATTAGCGATGTATGGAGATGAAGAAATAGGTGTCCCTCCCGAGGAACTCTACACGAGAAAAGACGCTACACAAGCACTTGAAGACGCGTTAAGAGTTGTTGAAGTAGTTAAGCGTTTACTTAACGAAACATTCGCTGAGCAGACTTAGCTAAATTACCTCGTGTTAGACTTTATATTTGGGTTGGTGCCATGAGGAGTAGCCACGTCGGTAGTTTTCCGCTTGAGCACGATCTTCGGAACGTTGAGAGAGTAGTGAAAGACTTGGCTATTTTGGGGGTCGACGTTCCTCCATATCCTCAGCTGAGGAGTTTCATTGATATTTACGTGAGTCCCTTGATTGAAGCAGGTGTGGTGAGGTATGCGGGAAATTTCCTGAGGGTAGATTCAGGCATGCTTGACAAGCGAATCATCGAAGGTCTCAGCGTTCCTGAAGCAGAATACACGGTACGTTTAGTCAGGGAGTCTAAGTCGGTGTTTAGCGGGTTAAGAGCTCCTGTAACAGGAGTTTTCACGCTTGCTTCTAGACTCTACCTAGGTATGGAGTCCGCAGACCTCGCCTCAACCCTCCTATCCAGTAAGGAGTTAGTTGAGGGTTTCCTCACTCATTATGTGGCTGGCTTCGTGAAGTACATGGTATCTTTAGGGTTTACGGTAGTGTTCTTGGATGAGCCATTCTTAGGGCTCATGATAGGTTCTAGGAGAAACCTCCTTAACTATAGCGATGACGAGATTATAGGGATCTTAGAGAATGTAGCGAGGGCTGCTGAGGGGGTTGAGGTAGGAGTTCACGTATGCGGCCGAATCCATAGTAGGCTTCTAGAACTCTTAGCCAGGGTAGGTGGGGTTAAGTACTTGAGTTTTGAGTTTCATGACAATCCCAGAAATGTTGAGGTTCTTGATAAGAGATTACTTGAGTCTTACGATAAGATTATCTCGCCAGGTGTTGTGAGCTCGAGAAGCATTGAAGTCGAGGATTATGAGGAGGTTCTAGAGCTTCTTAAGAAGGTGTATAGGGGGAGTGGTGGAAGAGTTGATTTAGTTTCAGCTGACTGCGGGTTCGCTGGGTTAAGAGGTTCTCTGGAGAGTCGTGAGAGGGAATACGAGGTGACTCTTTCTAAGCTCGAGAAGATTGTGAGGATTACTAAAGCTTTTGAGAGGTACGTGACTTAAACGTACTTAGGTTCGGAAGCAGCTCTCTTCCACAGTCTCTCGTAAACCTTATTTAGTTCTGCTAAGACGTCAGGACTTAATTCGTGGTAAGAGCCTTCCTTAAGTAATTTAGTGACCGTGGTGTGTGCTTCATCATATACGCTCCTCATACCCCACCTAGATCTAGGGGTTGCGTCCCACACGCGTGGTACGTGCACCTCCCTCCTAAGATACCTCCTTGTGTGAGGGTGTAGGAGGAAGTTACCTCCTTTCCTAAGCAAGGTTTCCTCGATAACTTCGATAGCTATCTCCTCAGCGCTTATTCCAAAGCCTCTTGAAACCCTCTTAACCAACCCGCACACCTCGTTATCCAGCACTAACTTCTCAAGAGACTGAACGCTCTCAAACTCTAACATGCCGGGACCTGAGACCACGTCAAAGCCTGCGAGAGCGGCTGCGAGCGCTGAATAAGCTTCTTCAGCACCTGCTTGATAATCAACTAGCTTAGAGTCGCTTAATCCCATATATGTGTGTGAAGGGAGTTCCAGGAATCTCGCGAGATCTCGGTAAATCAAGGATACTAGAAGAGATTCTGGGGCCACTATTAAGGGGGTCCCGTACCTTAGGTGCATGAGTGCCGGAGACCCGCCGTAGATGACTGGAGCACCCTTAGAAACCATCTGTGCTAGAACGATACCACTTAAAACCTCGGCGTGATGCAGGATTGCAGCACCTACTATAGTGACCGGTGCAGTAGCCCCTAAGCCAGGCATTGAAACAATCTCGGAGGGGATCCCGGCCTTAGCTAAATCAATGACGTTTCTTGACGTTACTTTACTCCAAGAGAGAGGGGGTGAGGGGCAAGCGTCGAATATTGTGAAAGGTCTTCTCCAAGCATCCTCCCTAACCACCTTAAGCATCTCAAGCATTACCGGAAGGTTCTCCACTGTGAAGGCTCCCGTAATCACGGGTTTTCTAGAGTATCTTAATATGGGGTAGAGTCTGACGGCGTCTCTAATCTCTATCGGTGTGTCGTCAGGAACTAGGGCCGTGCTCTGAGCATCTATAAATTCCAGGTTCTCGACAACCACGACCAGGTTTTTGAGATCTTCTAGTGTGGGGGTTCTGGGCTCTGTAGCGCCGTAATCGAGTATTTTTATTGCTGCTGAGCCCGGGTTAAATATTAAAGCGCCGTCACCTAGTGTAGCAACCTTCTTCCCGTCCCTATCGTAGAAGTCAATCTTCTTGGGTGCGTTCTTCAACGCCTCATTAACCATCTCCTCAGGAACTAAGACTCTATCATCAGCTCTCGTCGCTCCAGCATCTAATAATATCTTAGCTACTCCAATATCCTCGAACCTAACACCAACCCTGCTGAGCAGGTCTAGGGCTCTGCTATGTATCTCCAGCGCCTCATCCCTGCTTATAGTAGTTAATGTAGGTTTAGGCATCATACAACACCTAGTAACTCCTTAACTTTCTTAAGTGCTTTGAAGGCGTCATCACCGCACACGTCAGCACCTATCTTCCTCACCCAGTCCTCAGTCACCGGGGCTCCGCCGGCAACGACTATGACTCCTTCTCTAAGACCCCTACGCTCGAGTTCCTCGATAACCTTCGCTTGCTCAATCATCGTAGTCGTCATTAGAGCTGAGAGGCCGACTACTCTAGCTTTCCTAGACTCAACTACCTCAGCGAATCTCTCCGGAGGCACGTCAACCCCTAAATCAATGACTTCAAACCCCTCAGCCTCGAATAATGCCTTAGCTATGTTCTTACCTAACTCGTGAATATCCCCTCTCACAGTCCCGAAGACCGCCACAACCCCCCTACCCACAGCACCTGAAGAGAGCCTGGGTTTAAGAACGTTATCAAGGACTTGCTTAAAAGCTTCAGCAGACGCGATTAAGTCAGCTATGAAGTACTCACCTCTTTCATACATCTCACCAACGACCCTCATCGCCGGAGCTAAGACCTCGGAAATCACCTGCCTTACGTCAACCCCCGCCGTAAGTAGTTCCTCAGCATACCTCAACGCTTTCTCAGGATCTCCTTCAATCACCGCCTCATACAAGACCTTCTTTAAACCCTCAACTAACACGCCATATCACATAAATAATATAGAGAAAAACTATAATTAATTAAAACCCTAATTAGTTGAAAGTATTGGTGATGGTTCTCTGAAAGTAGGGTTGATTAAGTCCGGCGGTGGCGAGACACTCCTCGACTTACTCAGGAATCGAGGTATTGATGTCAGGTCTGATTGCGGTGGATTCGGGTTATGCGGTAAATGCGTTGTTAAGGTTTTGTCAGGGATTTTCTCAGATATTGAGTTGAGTGAGCGCAGAGCTCTAGGTGACTTAATACTCGAGGGTTTCAGACTAGCTTGCCGGACACGCTTGATTAGTGATGAAGCCTTAATAGAGGTTCCTGAGTCAAGCCTCACGACATCCTATAAGTCGGTGGACGTAGGTTTCGAGAAGCCTGTTAAGCTATCGCCGCTCGTGCGTAAGTATTTCCTTAAGATACCTCCCTCCAGCTTAGAGGATCAGAGATCTGATTTGAGTAGGTTAGTGGGTGGTTTAGAGACTCATAGGATTCCCCTAAAACTGCTTAGATCAATTCCTCAAATCCTTAGGGGATGTGGGTGGGAGGTCACGGTCACGTTAAGAAACAACGAACTACTAGATATTGAGTGTGGGAATAAGGAAAATGAGTTGTATGGTTTGGCCGTCGACGTAGGAACTTCTAGAATCGTCATTCACTTGCTTAACTTGAGGGATGGTGAGACGTTAGCTATTGCTTCATCACCGAATCCTCAGCAAGTCTTCGGGCATGATGTCATGTCGAGAATAGCTTACGTTTCCGGCGACGCGGGACGTCTTGAGGAGTTACGTCAGAGCGTTATATCCTTAGTTAATGAGTTAGTGCTTGAAGCTTCTTCTAGGGTTGGTGTGAGGCCGGAGAACGTGTATGAGGTCGTGGTAGTAGGTAATAACGTGATGACCCACCTACTCTTAGGGGTTGACCCCTCCAACTTAGGGAGAGCTCCTTACGTCCCAGTATTCACTCAAGGGCTTGAGTTCAGGTCTGAGGAGGTCGGTGTTAGGATCAACCCTAACGGTTACGTCTACGTAGGCCCAGGTATTGCGGGATTCGTGGGCGGGGACGCTGTAGCGGGCGCTTTAGCGGTAGGTCTTGACGAGTGTGAGGTCCCCTGCGTTTTAATAGACATAGGTACTAACGCGGAAATAATTGTTAACAACGGTGAGGAACTCTACGCTGCTTCAGCTCCTGCAGGACCAGCTTTCGAGGGTTTCGGGACTAGGCATGGTTTGAGAGCTGTTGACGGCGCTATATCAAAGATTTTCATATACTTTAGTGAAGCTTCAGGAGATTACGAGGTTCATTATGATGTAGTAGGTGGTGGGAAGCCTCTAGGTATTTGCGGTTCAGCATATATTGACGCGTTAGCACATCTCTACAAGCACGGGATAATCGATGAGAGAGGGAGGTTTAAGAACGTAGTGTCCAGGAGACTTAAGAGAGACGGCGACCAAAGGTTCGTGGTGGTGTGGGGTGAGGAGTCAGGCATTAATGAGGATATAGCTGTTTATAGAGATGACATAGAGTCTCTCTTACTCGCTAAGGCGGCCGTAGCGTCAGTAACGCAGATAGTGTTGAGGGAAGCGAGCATAAAGTTCGAGGATGTGGGGAAAGTCTTCATAGCAGGGTCTTTCGGAACGAGCTTGAACGTGGAGAACGCTGCTACGATAGGGTTAATCAATGAGTCCTGGGTTAATAAGACAGTTTTCGTGGGGAATACCGCAATAAGCGGGGCGAAACTAATCCTAAAGTCAAGCACTGCTAGGAAGAAAGCGGAGGAAATAGCTCGAAGAACTAGATACGTGGAGATCTCAGCAAACAAAGAATTCACTAAAATCTATGTAGAGAACTTATTCCTACCTACCCAAAAAAGTTCTTAAGAGACTTAAGGAACCGACCTTATCTCTACGGCTTATAGCTATAGTGCCTTAACCCCAACTTAATCATAGCTTCAGCTAGTCCCACAGTAACTAACGTGGGATCCACTACCGGAACTCCAAGAACCTCCGAAAGCTCCTCACTCAACCCTATAAGCCCGCTACAACCTAACACGATGACTTCCGCGTTGAATTCATTGATCGCTTTCTTAGCTTCATCTAGAAGAGCTTTCTTCACAGTGTTTAGGTCTTTCCTTAAATCCAGCACCCTGATATCAACGCCTGAAGCGTAGACCACTCTCTTCTCAAGCCCTAGCTCGATAGCTCTCCTATAATACGCGGTCCTGGAGTATTTGCTCCCAGTAGATATTACGGCGATTCTATAACCTAGGAGGGTAGCCACTGCGAGGGAGGTTTCCCCAATACCTAACACAAGGATTTTCGAGACTTCCCTAGACGCTCTGAGGCCTGGGTCGTCAAAGCAGTTGATAACCACCGCGTGAAAACCTTCCTTAGACGCTTTAATCACCTCACTTACTACATGAGGCGCTGCCAAGTCCCTGTCGTACTCGCTCTCTATGGCTGGGGGTCCCTCACTCAAGGACCTTACAGATACCTCAATCTCAGGTGAGAGTATTTTCTTAACACGCGTTAACGTGAGGTCGTTCCATACGTCGGTGCTCACAGGATTTAACACGAGTAGCTTGTGTCTAGCCGTTCCCCACAACCCCCTAGGCAATCCTTAATTTAGCCGCTAGCTCTTTAAGCTCCGGGTGTACGTATTCACCGTTATCTATGATCTTCTCCTCATCTCCCCATAACGTCGGGTTAAGGCATATTCCGTCCGTGTGTGATGAGGCAGGACCTAACCTACCTTTGAAAGTAGGTGATTGCGATCCCAAACCCCACTCAACAACTCCCCAAACCCTCTCATCCTCGAGTATGTTTCCAGTGAGTTTAGCGCCCGGGTTACACCCGTACGATAGGTGTGCTACGTTGAACATCTTCTCGTCGTTGAATGATTTAAGCCATCTCTCGAAAATTCTTGCTTCTAAGCCTCCCTCAACCTTCCTCACTACCCCGTCTTTCACGTAAAGTTTTACAGGGTTTTTGAGGAGGCCGAGTTCCTCGGGAGGCCAGACCGAACCATCAAATACTAACACGCCGTTAATGCTTTCCTCTACTGGAGCCCAATCCACCTGGCCGAAGAGCATGTATTCCCCGGGACCTGTGACCTCCCCTTCAACTAATACAGGTCTTGAAGGATCGTTCTCGAATTCTAAGTCAGTACCGGCAGGCGTCTTGAGTCTCATGTGCTTAGATTTACGGGTTACCTCAGCTAGCTTTCTCTGGAAATCGTACAAGAGCCCTACGTTAACCCTCCCTATAGTCCTAACCATCATGTCGGCGTTCATGCCCACCAAACATATATACCTAACCCTACCGACACTCATAGCCTCCCAGTAAGGCGTTGAGTAGAGTAGCCAGTTCCTATTAAACTCTATCCAAACATCAGCAACACTTAACACTGCTTTGAGAGATCTTGTTGGTAGGTAAGGGTCTGCCGCTCTACCCACACCCACCGGTGTTTGATGAAGGAAGACGACTGGTTTCCCACCAACCACGGCAACAGCTCTAGCAGTTGCCTCAACAACGCTCCAATCACTACTAGTATCAGCTGTTATGACCACCTCCTCGTCACTAGATACCTTCAACACATCCTTAACTAACTTCTGCGCGGCTACAGCGAGCTCGAAATCCATGAAGTTAACCACGCGTACTCACCTAACCGAGACAAGTAGTTCAGCTATTTTTAGAGCAGACCAGGCCGGGTCTACGACCGGCACCCCCACAGCATCGCTAACCCCCCTAGCCATACCGGCCAACCCAGTACAACCTAACACGATAACGTCAGCTCCTTCGGAAACAGCCTTAGTGGCCTCATCAACTAGAAGACGTAGGGTTACCTCCCTATCTTTATCTAACTCAAGAACCCTTAAAGGAATCCCCCTCACACTAACAACTACGTTCTCGAACCCCAAAGACTTAATTCTCTCCTTAATCATGCTTAGGGTCCTAACGTCGCCGCCAACAGTAATTATAGCGATTTTATCACTTAGATTTCTAGCCAGCGATAAGGAGGCTTCACAAGGACCTACAACGACCTTGTTACTCAGGATCTTCCTTAGCTCCGCTACCCCAGGGTCTAAAAAGCAATTCACTATCACTGCGTCATATTTTGCGTGAATTCCCTTAACCACCTCGATGATTAAAGGCTTTACCTCAGCATATGCTTCAGCAGTCTCAACGGACTCAGGTCCTCTAGGAAGTGACACTACGTCTACCTCGGTCCCCTCCGAGGCGTAACTCTCGTAAATCTTCTTGTCTGAGTAATCCCACCTATCATGACCTACCGGGTTAACGACTAATACCCTCATCTACCAAGCAACTCCTTAACGAGTTCCTCTACAGGTACGTAATCAAAGTCGAAACCAAAGTGTCTAGGCCCAAAATACTTGAGGCCTGCAGGCGTCCTCCAAACATCCGGCGCCTTAGCAGCCACCCCGTTAACTAGCATCCCCTCCCTTAAGTCGGTGTTGGTTAGTGGTTCCCCATCATCCCTTAGTAAGGTGAAGAGGTCCGGCGGCATCACCAGAGGTTTATTGTTTACCCAGACCATTATGTGTTCATTCATTATCCACGATCTCAGGGTGAGTCCAGTGAAAGCGTCTATTCCCTTAATCATTACCTCGCCTCTCAGGAAGCCTTTCTCATCTCGCCACTCATATTTCTCAATAACACCTCTGAAGACTACCCAGCCCCCAAGAATTTCAGCAACCCTCTCTACAGGGTTTACCCCCTCAGCTCTAGCATTCAGCACCGCCTCACCCAGCTTGTAAGCTAGGGACAGCGTGTTCTTAATAACTACCTTCTCAGCAACTCTTTTTGTTAAAGGGGTATCAACAACCGCTACAAATTTACCGCTTAATACGGACATATACCGAGCTATAGACTCGTAATCGTCTATGTCAGCATATTCTTTAACTATAACCACGTCTCCAGTCTCGGAAACTATGACTGAAGGATACATGGGCACGTCGAATATGTGGACTGAACACTGATGTAGCTCGGGAGCCGCCCTACCAAGCAAGTCCCCGTCAACTGCCGGTAGGTTAAGCCTAGCCCCTATGCTTAAGGCGATAGGTGTGTTATCACCTCCCATCTCAGAAGCTACGACAGCGTTTGCTTTAATACCTAACACACTCTCAAGCGTTTCGAGAGCCCTCAACATCGGGTCAGGTATTTTCACAGGCTTCTTACTCTTGAGGCCGGGAGCTATCGAGCCAACATAGTAAGGCACAACGATCAACGAGTCTTCAGGAAGTTCCTCAAGGCTCACGATCTTTATGCTCCCGACTTCCTCTAACGCTTTCTTAAGATGCATCAAGCCTTCTTTCGGGTCCCCACCACCTCCAGTACCTAAGATTGTTGAGCCTAGAACTAGCTTCTCAGCATCTTCTAAATTCTTAATTAACCACATATAGCATACCACTATAATCTACGCACAAAATTATAAATGTTTGCGTCATTTCGACACCTTAAGTTTTTTAACTCTATAAAAGATATCTTTCGGTGATATACCTGGCGATCAACAAGGTTTATGTTTTGGTGATCGCGTTAGTTATTGTGATTGTTGTGGGTGTTGTAGCGTATTACGTGATAACTCCTCCGGGAGGGCCCACTACCACAACACCTACTACCACCCCTCCACCAAAGAAGATGATTATCTATGCTTCTCTTTCAGAAATGACTACCGCTGACCCTAGCACGGAGTTCTCTAACTCTGTTATGTGGTTGCCTCTAGTGTACGAGCCGCTTCTTTGGTACGACCCGATAACCGATACCTTCATTCCCGCGCTGGCCACGAACTATAGTAGTAGTGAGGACGGACTTGTCTGGACCTTCACCATAAGGCGTGGCGCCGTATTTCATGATGGGACTCCAGTTACTTCTCAGGCGGTTAAGCTATCTATAGAGAGAACTATAGCGTTAGGTCAGGGGGCGGCGTTTATTTGGGATCCAGTTGAGAGTATTGAGACACCAGATAATTACACGGTCGTCTTCCGCCTTAAATATCCTGCAGCACTAGATAAGATTGCTGCCACGGCTTACGCAGCCTACATATTCAGTCCCAAGGTCGTTGAGTATGCTGGTGCTTCGAACTTAACAGATCCTAAAGTAGCTGATTGGTTTAACAGCGGTAAAGAAGCGGGTTCAGGGCCTTACAAAATGGTTAAGTGGGATCCGGAAAACGAGGTAGTGTTTGAGAAATTCGCTGATTGGTGGGGTTGGAAGTTAGCTGACTATCCTATGAAATCCGATAACGCGCCTGACATCTTCAAAATAAGGATAATCAAGGACGCGGTGACTCAGGAAACCTTACTGCTCTCAGGAGCTATAGACATAGCAATGTACGTGCCGCTAGAGAACATAGAGCAACATCAAAGGAACCCCAACCTGCAGGTAGTCTTTAAGCCAAGCTTCCAGAACCTAATAATGTTGATTAACGTGAAGAAACCCCCGCTCGATAACGTCCTCGTTAGGAGAGCTATCGCTCACGCAGTACCATACGAAGACATAGTCACTGTGGCTAGGAACGGGCTAGCTAGGGTCGCAAGCGGTCCAGTCCCCTACGGTATGTGGGGTCATTTCGATAACTTGACTTTCAAGTATAACTTAAGTCTAGCCAGAGAATTATTAACTCAGGCAGGATACCCGGGCGGAATCAACAGAACGCTCATACTGACTTATACAGCAGGAGACATATACGAAGCGAGGACAGCTCAGTTAATTAAGTCTTCTCTAGCACAGTTAGGAATAGATGTTGAGGTGAGACCTCTCAGCTGGGAGGAGCAGTGGGCACTTGCACAGAGAGGCTGGGAGGACCCTAACGCAGCTCAAGACTTCCTGATCTTCTACTGGTGGCCCGACGTAGTGTCACCCTTCACATACCTATATAACATGTTCCATAACGCAAGCAAGATATTCAACTTATGCTACTACGAGAACCCAGACTTTAACGCGTTAATCGAGGAAGCCGTCACGCTAGAGGGAATTGATGAAGCCAGGGCCCTACAACTTTACTACATGGCCCAGAAGATACTTCATGATGACGTGCCTGCAGTTCCTTTATGGGACATGATTGACTTAAGAATAGCTAGAGCAGGCATAGGTAACTTAGATAAAGCTATTAACCCAGCATACCCCACAGTAGTGTTCGCTCAGGTTCTTGACGTAAGAGGGTAGAGTACTTGATAAAATTATTTTTAATTTTTAAGTAAATAGTCCTTGCTCAGAGGTGTTGAGTTTGCCCGTATCCAGAGAATACCTGATTAAGAGGCTTCTACTACTTGTTCTCGTGATAGTCGGTGTTCTGATAATCACGTTCGTCATAACAAGGGTTATCCCGGCAAGACCCGAGTTTCTCTGGGCAGGACCTCACGCAACGGAAGAACAACTTAAGAAAGCTAGGCAGGAACTACATTTAGACGAACCTATCTACGTTCAGCTATACTACTATCTACTCGACTTCTTTAAAGGTAACTGGGGGGTTTCTTGGAGAACCCGCACACCTATATTAAACGATTTACTCACGGCGTTGCCCGCTACCCTAGAGTTGGTAATAATAGCGTTCTTGTTAGCTTCGCTGATAGGGATCCCTCTAGGCATTTACTCTGCTTTAAAGTATGGTGGGTTAGCCGACCAGGTAATTAGGGTATTAACAGTGTTGGGCGCGTCAATACCTGTGTTCTGGGTAGCTCTAATATTCCAGACCGTGGTAGGTACTTGGGCAAAGCTTTTACCAGCTAGTGGGAGAGTCGATGATTACCTAGCGTACGAGACAGGCTTCAAACCCGTCACGGGTTTCTACCTACTCGACTCACTAATTCAGGGGAATCTACCCGTCTTTACAGACGTGTTAAAACATGTTATAATGCCTGCTTTAGTCTTAGCGATATATCCCTTGAGCCTCAGCTCCAGGATGAGTAGGTCTTTAATGATTGAAGTACTCAACGAAAACCATGTGAGGAGCTTAGAGGTGTGGGGAATTCCTAAGAGGACGATATTACTGAAATACGCTTTAAGGAACGTGATAGTTCCGGTGATAGCGTCTCTGGGATTGTCCTTCGGTTACACGTTGATTGGGGCTTTCATGGTTGAACTCATATTTGTGTGGCCTGGACTCGGGTACTATGCTGGCATGTCACTCCTCAGCTACGACTACCCAGCAATAATAGGTGTGGTTGTTTTAGTCGCTATATTCTACTC
>DAIRVF010000026.1:0-12382 GCA_036802965.1 Zestosphaera sp. | reverse complement strand
ACCACGGACACCTACAGACCTGCAGCATACGACCAGCTGAAGCAGATAGCTGAGAGACTCAACGTACCCTTCTACGGTGAAAAGGATAGCGATAACCCCGTCAAGATAGGTGTGCGTGGCTTAAGCAAAGCTATTAATGAAGGGTGTAGCTTGGTCATAATTGACACGGCCGGTAGACACGGTTACGGGGAGGAGGAACGTCTCCTCACCGAGATGGAGGAGTTAGCTAGGGCTTTAAAACCTGATGAGATCATGTTAGTTATTGACGCGTACATAGGTCAGAAAGCATACGACATAGCGAGGAGATTTCACGAGAAAACCCCTGTAGGCTCTATCTTCGTGACGAAACTTGATGGAACAGCTAAAGGTGGCGGAGCCCTCTCAGCGGTCGCGGCAACAGGGGCTAGAATAAAATTCATTGGCGACGGGGAGAAACTCGAAGACATAGAACCATTCAACCCCAAGAAATTCGTTGCTCGACTACTAGGTCTCGGAGATCTGGAGACCCTTTTAGAGAAGTTTAAAGCATTGGAAGAGAGCGAGGAAGTTCAGAAAAGACTTGAGAAAGCTATCCTCACAGGGAAGCTGACTTTAAGAGACGTCTACGCTCAAATAAAGTCTTTGAAGAGATTAGGGCCTCTGAGGAAGGTACTCCAGATGATTCCAGGCTTCAGCATGCCCATACCCGTCGACGACGAAAAACTACAGATTTCCGAGAAGAACATGGAGAAATGGTTGCATATAATGGATTCGATGACGTACGACGAGCTAGACCATCCGACGATAATAGACAAGAGTAGAATAAACAGGATAGCTAGGGGTGCTGGAGTAAGCTCTAATGACGTGAAGGAACTCCTACAATATTACGAGACCTTAGTAAAGATGATAAAGACTCTGAGAAGTAAGAAGGACATACTTAAGAGGTTCGGGCTGAAAGATGTCTCACTTGAACAATGAGTTACTTGATAAAGCACTTAAAGCGCTATCTAACTACCCCCTCTGCGACAGGTGTTTAGGGAGGCTTTTCGCTAAGTACGGGTTAAGATTGAGTAATCCTGAGAGAGGCAGAGCGCTCAAGATATTGCTGGCGATGAGCATACATAAATGGCTGAGTAGCGGTAGTGACGTGTTAGGTAAGGAAGACCTAGTAAGGATCGCGGAAAACGGGGGTAGCCCAATATCGGATCTAGTGCAACACTACGTAGGCCCTGTTAACTTAAGGAAGTGCTATATCTGCGGTAATAAACTCGACGCGTTATTAAACGAGTTGACCGTTAAGTGCCTTAATCTTCTTAAGAACAGAGAATTTAGGTCGTTGCTGATAGGCGTGGAGAAGGATTCTACCTACGAGGAGAGGGAGAGAGAAGTTGTGTTCACGTTAAGCATAGATTCTTGGGAGTCGATCAGGAGGGAAGTCAAGAGAGAGGTTGGTAAGAGACTCCAGTTAATTACCAGCGTTGAAGCCGGTTTTAAAGAACCTGACGTCTTACTAGTTCTTAATCTAGACACGAAGGAAGTTAAGGTTAGGTCCTCCCAAATATTTCTTAAAGGGTATTACCTCAAGTTAGGCAGGAACATCTCTCAGAGATGGTGGTATTCTAAAAACGGTGGTTTAAGGTATAAAGCGTCTGTTGAGGGGGTTGCGGAAAAATTAGTGGGTGTTTTCTCGAGTGATGGCGTCTTAATACATGCGGCGGGACGGGAAGACTCTGACGCGAGGATGTTAGGTAGTGGGAGACCCCTAATCATTGAAATAATTAATCCTCGCAAGAAGAGCTTTGAGTTAGAGGGAGTGAATGAAGTACTACGTGACGATTGGGTTAGGATAAAGATACTTACCACCACATCTTCGGGAGAGCTTGGGGAAGTTAAGAGAGCTAGGAAACCTAAGGTGTATAGGGTGGTTGCTTATGTACCTGAAGGTCTTGAAGAAAAGGATCTTGAGAGACTTGAGAGTGAATTAAGTAATGTCGTAATACTTCAGAGAACCCCTAAGAGAATACTTAAGAGAAAGAAAGATGTTCTGAGGAAAAGAGTGATATATAAGCTAATTGCTAAAATGCTCTCCAAGAACTTGATGGAGTTAATAGTAGTGTGTGAGAGCGGACTTTACGTTAAAGAGGTTGTTACGGGTGATGAAGGCCGTACCAATCCTTCAGTTAGCTCCTTGCTGGGTAAGGAGTCGCTTCCCGTATTTCTAGATGTTCTGGAATACGTGAGAGACTGAACACTCAATTATTATGCTCCGAACCTCCTCTGCCTTCTTTGATAAGCTCTGATAGCTCTCAACAAATCAATACGTCTGAATTCAGGCCAAAAAACATCGCAGAAGTAAAGCTCGCTGTAAGCTATATGCCATAAGAGAAAGTTACTTATGCGTAACTCGCCCGAGGTCCTTATCACTAAATCAGGCTCTGACAAACTTGACGTAGGGAAATGCGACGCGCCTGGAAGATACTTCATGAAAAGCTCCTCACTTATCTCATCTACACGCACTCTGCCCTCTCTCACGTCCTCTGCTAACACCTTCACTGCATCCACTATCTCCTGCCTACCGCCGTAGCAGAGAGCTACGTTAAGGAATTTCTCGCTATTCTGATTACTTAATTCCTCGATTCTACTTATCTCAGACCTCAGGTCTTCCGGTATTATGTCTAATCTACCTAGAAACCTCACACGCACCTTATGCTTCTCAAGTACTCGCTCACTGATGAACCTATCTATCCCCTTTTTCATCAAATTAAATAGGTGGGTTCTCTCCTCTTCAGACCTCTTAATACAGTTCTCGTATGACATAGCGTAAATAGTCACTACCTTAACCCCTAGCTCCCAAAGCCATTTAAGAACTTCCTCAAGTCTTTCATAACCAACCTCATGACCTATGTTCACGTCAAAACCTTGACTCCTAGCCCACCTTCTATTCCCGTCCGGGATTATAGCTATGTGTTTAGGCATAGGACCCTCGGAAATCTGAGCGTATAGCCAGTTCTCGTAGAAGCCGTAAATTAACTTACCTAGAGGTCTAGAAACAAACCTAAATCTCCGACTTAAGTCCCTGGCTAGCTTAGCAAGAGATAACATCAACTCGTCGATCTCCCCCAAACAAAACTAATCGTATTATGAGTTAAAATTTGTGTTCTAGAATAGCGCTTATTAACCTTTACTAGATGATAGTCTTAGTCGTGACACAGGGTGGCGTTACGTGGGCATATACCAGGGAAATGACTTCAGGAAAGTGAGTGGGGGTAGGAGAAGACCGCACAGAATGAATAGAAAATACGAGTTAGGGAGATTCCCTACGATGACCACGGTTAGCGACAAGGAGGAGATAGATACTTTGCGGGTGAGGGGAGGAAACCTAAAAGTACGTTGTAAGAAAGCTTTATACGCTAACGTGGCAGACCCTTCAACCAACACGGTTAAGAAGGTGAAGATAATCAAGGTTGTTGAGACCCCAGCTAACAGAGAATTAGCTAGACTCTCAGTAATTACTAAAGGCACGATAATAGAGACAGAGCTCGGCTTAGCTAAAGTAACATCAAGACCTGGTCAGGACGGAACTGTTAACGCAGTTTTAATTAAAGAGTGATGATGCTGAAGAAACTCACAACCCTGTCTCAAGAGTTAAGCAAGACTTACTTGCGGTGTCTTTAAGTGAAGGAGTACGTCATATGGCCTGAATACCTGCTAGCTAATCTCAGTAGGAGGCGGGGGAGGAGAGTTAATAAGGCGTTAGCCGTGACCAAGATAAAACCGGAAGCAGTTCTCAAAGCATGCACTGAATTAAACTGGGAGTGCAGGATTGAGAAGGGCAGGTACCCGCGCACGTGGTTTGAGTCTCACGGTTTTAAAATAATTGTTATGTTAAAGAATGAGGTGGGGAACAAACACAAATTAATCAAAACTTTAGCAAGTAAGTTAAAAGAAATCAGCGAGAAACTCGTTTAATTCGTTAAGCAGCGTTTTTGACGTATTACGTAGACACATAAAAATACAGCCCACGAATAAAGTAAGGTATTACATTAATTATTACTTTTAAATCCGAACATAGTATAAAGTCTTAGCTCAGGGACCTCCCTTGATTAAACTAGGGTATTACCTTCATAAAACTCCTTCAGGAAAACTCATCGTCAAGATCAGCGGTAAGAAACCGCCTAAACTCGGGAGTAAAGTAGTTGATAGTAGGGGGAACCTACTAGGTATTGTGACTGACGTGATAGGTCCCGTAAGCTCGCCGTACGCCGTGATCAAGCCGCTCACCGCTACTTTAAGCCTTAACCAGCTTGAGGAAGTCTACGTAAAGCCGGCGAGAGGTGATTGATGTGTCTTCATGTCCTCAATCATCGATAATATACGATGAGGTCAGGGGAGAATACATATGCACCGAAACAGGCGAGGTATTAGAAGAAAGGCTAGTTGACGTAGGTCCTGAGTGGAGATCCTTTGAAGTAATTAGCGATACAGGTAGGGTAAGAGGCAGCGAGCCAGTGACTAGTAAGGTCCATGACTACGGTCTATCGACAACGATAGACGAGCACTCATATGAAGGGAGGAAATTAAACGAGCTTAACAAGTCTTCCAGAATACTCAGCAGGGAGAAGAAGTTAGTGAAAGCTCTACAATTAACGAACTCAATAATAAATAGGCTAAACCTCCCTAATTCCGACCTAATAAAAAATGAGGTCGGGATGATAGTAAACAAACTTTATCGTAAGAACATAATAAAGAAGAAGAACATGCGAGCCATGATAGCCGCAGTAATCATCACCGCTCTCAAAAACCATAACATCCCGCTAAACACCAGGGAAATCCTTAATCTATGCCAAGTAACTCAGAGAGAGGCCTGGAAAGCACTCCTCAAAATCCATAGAGACTCCGGGGAGAGAATACGGCTGAACGTAGTAGATCCCATAAGCTACGTGAGGCAGTACTCATGTATTCTGGAAGTCGCGCCGGAAACGGAATCTCTCGCCATGAAGTTAGTAACCACTGCCAAGAATTCGGGAATAACGTCCGGTAAAGGCCCTCAAGGCATCGCCGCGGCAGCACTCTACATAGCCTCAATATTAATGAACGAAAAGCAAACACAGCAAAACATCTCTGAGAAACTCGGCGTTACTGAAGTGACTTTAAGGAATAGGTATAGGGACTTAATAGAAGGACTGGATATACTGGTAGAACTCTGATTCACGTGACCCAGTCACTACAGATCCAGCAACCTAAACTTAATTAGCTTAACTTCCGTATCATCCGTTATTCTCTGCTTACCGTATATCTTCCTTAATTCGTTGAGGAGGTCTTCCTTACTCCTAAACCCGTCATCTCTTGCATCAAAATCCGTTAACTCTCTCACCTTCTTTACAGTGACTGACTCAATAATAGCTCTGCCGACGTGAACGTCCCCGACTCTTACATCCACTATATCGCCTTTCTTAACGTTAGAGCTAAGCCTTATAGTAGTTGTCTTCTTACCTAGTATTATGCTTCTCCCGTACTCCTTCTTGAAAACCAAGGTCTTCCTCACAGACCTCACCAAACCCTAAATTATTGATTTTAGTCTCTCCGCTTTAAAACTCTCTACTCTTTCTGTACTCCTCAATTAAGGCGTTAATATCCTCGTACGTTAGACCATACCTCTTCTTCCTTCTCTCCTCAGAGAGCTGAGGAACTAAAGCAATAACCCTGACGAAGGAGTTTTTATCCGCGACCACGAGACATTCATTAACCTCGAAAACTTCCTCAGCTGAGACCGCGGGTATCAACTCTTCCTCTATTAAATGCTTACTTAGACCTAGCGCTGTAGGAGGTAGGAGAAAGCCCAGTCTCGCGCTCTCAACGAGTTCCCGCGCATCCTTAAGAGCCTCAGTTACGTTGTACGTGAACGCTACGAGAACCTCTCCCCTATCATGCCTTAAGAACTTGAGGCATTTGTCGTTATATACAGGGACTAACACGTGTGTGCCCGCGTAAAGTTTCATAAACAGGTTCTCATGGTTGATGGTCTTAGACTTCAACATGCTATTCTCATTCTCTAATATCCTCAAGTGTGCTTCAAGATTCCTCACCCTCTGCATAAGCTCACTCACTTTCCTATCCTTAAGGATCCTCTCATTAAGTTCCGATGTCACGGTATCTAAACGTGAGGAGAGCTCGCGTATCGCGTTCTCTAACTCAAGAACTCTCTGCTTATAGAATTCTTTCTCCTTCTCGAGAACGCTCACCCTCTCCTTAAGCACTTCCTCCGCCTTAGGTGCTTGAGCTGTTACATCACTCTTCAAAACAACTGTGGATTCTTTCCTCTCTTCACGAACATAATCGTTTATTACTTCCTCAATTATGCTAGAGAGATCCTCGTTCATCAGTACCTTGACCTTATATTTCTGTAAATTCACGTCGTAGAAACCCATCTCCCTCAGCTTGTAAGACAACTTATCTAGCTTTTCCTGAAATTCCCCATACGCTTTAAGCGCAGCTGCTAAAGCATCCCTCTCATGCGTGTTCTTAACATCTATTGACGGGTGACGCTTAATAAACTCGGATACAGCCACCTCCTTCTCCGCGGTACTCAACGATTTCTGGGGCACGTACAGCAACGCGCCGAGAGACGCGGCCAACTTCCTACACATCTCCGGCGGGGGGTTCTTATCAGTCGCTACCAGTACCGGGCGCCCTAACTTAATGAGCAGATTATGTATGTCTCCCCTATCAAGTTCTCTCCCCGACGTGACGTACACTAAATTCATGTCGAGGTCTAGGACCGCTAAACCTACATTAACTCCTGGATCATACCCTATTATCAAGTAACGCTCCTCGTCACTCTTCCTCAACTCTATGATATTGCTGAGGAAGCTCTTGTTGAGAACAGGCTTAATCTTAACTACCACGTCCTTACCCTTAACCTGTTTTATGAGGCCGTGAAGTCTCTCACGCGGTGTGTAGACAGTGAAGAGAGCTTTCTCAATACCTCCGTCGCTTTTCCTAACCATGAGGTCGTAATCTATGTTATTCTTGTCTAAAACCTCCTTTATCTTCCTAACGTGTCTGGTGACTATGGCGCGGAGATTCCTGACGTACTTCTCCGTCCTAGAACCCCCAGCTATCCCGGAACGCCCTGGATACACGTAGATCTTGACCTTATCCTCGAAAACTCTTAACTTACTACCGTAACCTTCCCTTGCTAAGTACGCTACAACTAAGGCGGTCTTGAAAGGATCTAGCTTACTTTTATCGCTGACGAGCCCTGCCTTCTCAGCTAGATACTGAATCTTGACCGGCTTACCTGACTCAACATTAACCTGAACTAACGTAATGCTTGGAGGAAGCATCTTAATTACTCTGAGTAAGTCCTTCTTACTGCCGCCTAGCTCGAGCACGTTATCCGTGGCTAGAACGTCAGGTTTTATCTCCCAGAGTTCCCTAATCAAGCCGCCGAAGCTAACCTCCTTAACCGCTTTGAGAACCTCACCTTCTAGGAACACCATCGCGTACCTAAACTGTGATAAATCACTGCCAGACCTGATTATGTCAATACCTACTATCTTATCAGAGCTCATCCCTCAAACCCTTCACAAACTCTAGGCAGTCACCCACTCCCTTCTCCGAGTTATAACGTTCTTTGAAGAATTTAACCATGTAAGAAACGTCTCTGAGGAGGAGTTCCTCAGCTCTAGGATCGTCTTTATAGACGTACTGAGGCCAGTCAATGATATAGGGCTTCTCACCCTCATCAACACTAACTAACACGTTATACTCGCTTAAGTCTCCGTGGATAATGCCTAAATACACGTAAGCACTTCTTAGAGCCATCATTACGCACCTCAGAATGTTCTCAGGCGCTAAAGCCACTCTATACTTATATAATTCAACACCACTCACGTAATCCATGACTACAGAGTGTTCTACGTGAGCGTAGACTCTTGGGACGAACTGCGTATAGTCACTTAACTTACTCAAGACCTCGTACTCCTTACTCGCAGCACTTCTCGAGTGCGTGAACCACCTACCCTCATCTAGGGAGTAAGTCCTCACCCTCTTAACTTTCTGGAAGCTAATACGCCCTATCTTATAGAACTTAACCGCGACCACCCTACCCTCAGGGGTCTTAGCAATGTAGATCTCACTCTCTTTCCCAACCCCGACTCTAGTCCCTATATAACCTAACACCCCAGAATCACTTAACTTCTTGAGAGCTACTAGGTCTAGTCCTAGGTAAGTAAGCCTGAAACTTTGAGTGACTTTATGTTTAACAACCGCTTTCACATCCATTAACTCGCGGAGAGATTTAATCACGTGTGAGGGAGGGAGCTTAGTGACCTTCTCGATCAATTCTAGAGGCACGTACTCATACTTAAGACTCATGCTATTGAGCACCGTCAATATCTTAAAGCTCTCGTCACTTAGATCTCTATAGATTAGCGCTAACTCTCTCAGCCCCTTAATCACCCCCTAGAAGCTCAGGAAACGAACCTCACATCACTACTCAGACCCGGGTTCACTCATCACTTCCATACGGAAAACCTTTAGGAAATTAATTAATCTAAAATAGCATGACCTTACCACTCAATACCTCATGCGTGATCTTAGTTATGTTTTCTAGCTCCTCATTAACTATCTCAGTAACGTCGGACTTAATGACGTTAAACGCTTCCTTCTGAGCAGGTATTAGCCTTACTAAAGCCATCTGAGGATCGTCTATCGGGTGACCTATCCTAGAAAGAAGCTCTACGTAGACTTCCTTAACCTTAGGGACCTCATTAATTATCCTCACAGCTATCTTATTAGCGAGCACGTTATATATCTTACCAACATGAGTCACCGCGTTCTTACCAGCAGTAGCTTCTAAACTCATAGGTCTCATAGGAGTTATTAAACCGTTAACTCTGTTCCCACGACCAGTCATCCCATCATCGCCGTGCTCCGCGGAAGTCCCTGTAACCGTTATGTATACCGAGTTTTTCTCAGGGATGTCAGCACTGTTAACGAAGACCTTAATATCGTACTTACGTGTTTCATCAATCCTAGACAATTCCTTAACTACGTAATCCTCAACCCTATTCGTTAACTCTTCCTTCACGGATAAGTAGTGGCTTAAGTCATTTATCAAGTGTGATATCATAGCTGCAGCGACTGTGAGCCTTATCTCATTCTCTACTCTAAGACCCATCACCTTAATATCTTCCCCGACTTCAGGGAGCTTCTCCTTAAACTCACGTGAGTTCAAGTATCTCTCAATACCTAAAACGATGCTTTCCAGGGGGGTTAATGGCGCGTAGCTAACCCCTATGCTAGTGTCGTTAGCTAGAGGTCTGTGCCTCTCTTTCAAACCAGTCTCATAAGTTTGGACTAAGTCTACGCTACCCGTTCTTATCATGTAATCAACGATCACGTGCCTCTCAGGATCTAAGAACCTGAAGTTTTGAGAGATCCACTTCTTAACAGCGTCAATCACTATGGTACCGACGGGGATCCTGTCTAAGCTACCGTTACTTAAGCTCACGAACTCAGTAGCTCTCCCGGCGATCAGTATGTATATCGGGTGGAGAACCTCGCCACCACCAAAACGAGGTTTTGACTGCCCACCAACCACCAAAACCTTATCTACGTTATGGTGTAAGATCATGTTATAGTTTTCTAAGTAGTATTTTGAGAGAGCGACGCTGGATACTTCGGAAGCAGCGTCAGCTATGTAGTCGGGATGCCCGAGCCCCTTCCTCTCAACAAGCTCTATCCTCCACTCACTAACGGGGGAGTGATCAGTTAGCTCAACCTCAATATTTCGGGACGTCACGCTCACATCACCTAAAAAGTTTTAAACCTTAGAAATTAAATATTAGATCCTAGCGATTAAGGGTGTTTAGTTAGCTTCAAGCACGCAAAAATCTGTCTAGACAGCAAGCAGGTAAAACCAGCTTAACAGTCTCCTCCCTATAACCAGTTATGAGTCTCCAGTAACCACTTAGCTCAAGCTCTAATTCAGGGTCGCCGACATCTATCAAGAGATACTTTATCTCAGCAAGCTTAGAAGGGGTTGCTAACACGAAGATATTATCTTTCCTAACCAGCCTCAACACCCTGGCACTAAACTGTTGATTCCCCCTACCGAAGACGTATCCCTGCCTACCTATAACGGAGACTACCAGGGAAGCATGCCCGTACCTCCCTATCAGATTAAGTATCTCGGACTCGCTTAAGTCCTTACCTACCAACTCCCCGTTATGAACTGCGTCTACGCCGAGTAAAGTCTTCTTAAGCCCTAGAAGATCCGTGATGGCCTTAGTGGTTGTCCCAGGACCTAGGAAGTAAAGAATGTCGGGGAGCATGTATTCCTCAATAAAATACTTGGCAATACCCCACTTCTCCTCCTCAGAGCCGCTGACTAAGTCCTTAGAAGGTACTACAAAACCCTCAATGAGTGGTGTGGGTGCGTACCCGTATAAACGTACGTTTAGTAAATCTTCTTTAAGCCTAGCCTCATCAACGTCAGCGATCTCGGCATGATCTACCACGGCAACACCTTTCTCAAACCCTACCACCACGTCAGCCGCTACCTCAGGGGAAGTCGCGAAAACACCTGAATACATCTTAACTCCGGAAGGAACCCCTAAGATAGGTACCTTAGACCCTACAACGCTTGACACGTCCCTAGCCGTGCCGTCACCACCGACGAAAACTATTAAGTCAACGCCATATTCTAAGAAAGCCTCAACAACTCTTAAGGTATCCTCGCGTGACGTAACGCGTTTACTGGGTTCAGGCAGGTCCAGGCATGCAAACCTCAACTTACTTGAGCTTAGGTAATCACAACCCATAACGGAATTAGCCGCTACTATAATCCCCTGAAAGCCTTTCTCAGATAATGCCTTGAGAAACCTGACAGCTCTTGAAGGAGCGACGGGCTTAGCCCCCCTCCTCACAGCTTCCTCATAAAGCTCTTCATCAGTTCCTTTAAGCCCTACCGATCCCCCCATACCGGCAATAGGGTTCACGACGAAACCTAGCCTCATCTCAGCGAACCACCCCCAATGCGTCGATGCTCCTGCTCCGCGAGGGAACGTTTTAAGTTTCCTGAGTCCTCAACATTCTCAGGTACTCATACGTTGGCGCTAGAGTCTTTGGGTGATTAGCTACTAAGACATCTAAGCGCTTGACAGAGGTGTTGGTTGGTGAGGCCTTAACCGCTTGTGGATCCCTATAAGCAAGCTCCACTATCTCTTCATAAGCCTTAGCTAGCTTGTCGATATTCTCCTTAGTTTCCGTCTCAGTTACTTCAATCATGTGGGCCTCCTTAACTATCAACGGGAAATATATGGTCGGCGCGTGCAAACCCCTATCAAGTAAAGCCTTAGCCACGTCCTCAGCACTAACACCAGTTTCCTTAAGGAGGTTCTCGAAACTCACTACAAACTCGTGCTTACGCCACCTGTTCTCACCGTAAGGTAGTGAGACCCCTCTTAACCCCCTCAACCTATTCATTAAGTAGTTAGTGTTGAGGACGCTTACCTCAGCAACCTCTCTCAGAGCAGGCCCTAAAGTAGCTATGTAGATGAAGGACTTCACTATAGGTATTACGTTACCGTAGAACCACGACACCCTACCTATAGTCCTGCTCAGGTCGTACCTTAACTTATATGAGCGACCGTCGAAACCCACTATAGGTACGGGAAGATAATCCACTAACCCCTTCTTAACGCAGACAGCACCGGCGCCCGGCCCCCCACCGCCGTGAGGAGCTGCAAAAGTCTTGTGAAGATTTAAGTGAACTATGTCGAAGCCCATGTCACCAGGCCTAACCACACCTAATATGCCGTTTAGGTTCGCCCCGTCATAGTACATTAACGCGTCCTTCCCATGTATAAGATCCGAGATCTCTACAATGCTTGATTCAAATATACCGAGCGTGTTAGGGTTCGTTAACATCAAGCCCGCAGTATTGTCGCCTAATACGGACTTCAGAGCCTCAATATCTGTCTCACCGTTAGGCGCGGTAGGTATCTTAACTACTTTGAAGCCCGTCATAGCCGAGCTAGCCGGGTTTGACCCGTGGGCTGCTTCAGGAACTATCATCTCGTTCTTGTTGTAGTTGCCTCTGTCGTGATGATACTTCTTAATTATGAGGGCGCCGGCGAACTCGCCGGCAGCGCCCGCAGGGGGTTGCAACGAGCACTCATCCATTCCCGTGATTTCTGAGAGCCACCTCTGCATTAAGTACATTATCTCGAGAACTCCCTGAACCTCTTCCTCGTCTTGGTATGGATGTAGATCCGTTATCCTAGGGTCTGAAGCAAGTTCCTCACATATCTTCGGGTTATACTTCATCGTGCAAGAACCTAGAGGTACCGGACCCACGTCAACCCCGTAAGACATCTGAGACAACCTATTATAG